>JAGGWC010000079.1 GCA_021157645.1 Candidatus Cloacimonadota bacterium
CCCTTAAATAATAAATTAAATCATTAATTGATATTTCTTATTAAAGATAAATATATATTTTGTAAATCCTAATTATTTGTCAATTTTAAAGTAAAATTAATTCAATATTGTTATTTCAATAACACACATTTATTCACAGCTTTTTCGTCTCCGTTTACTTTTAGCTTTATAAAATAATTCCCGCTTGCTACTGATCTTTTGTTATCATCTATCCCGCGCCAGATAATTTCAAAATGCCCTTTGGATGAATATGCATCCAATAAGGTTTTTACTTTTTGTCCTTTAATATTATAAATCACTAATTCAATTTTCCCTGATTCTGCCAGGTCAAGATTGATAGTTGTAGAGGGATTGAACGGATTGGGATAATTTGAGATTTGTGTAATTTCAGGAATAACAATCTCATTTTCATCATTTGATTGTGGATCTCCTTGAAACTCATAAGCTCCCATATCTATTGTCTCACCAAAAATTCTCGGATTGCCTGCAAGATCGAACTCTGGTAACTCAATGCCTGCTGGTAAAATAGTTGTTCCGTTATCTATACAGGGAGAATTCTCTAAAAGAGTGTAGGGATAATCTCCAGTAATGTCCCAACATGGGTCTGCATCCAGGTTACCTTCCATCCAATTAACAACATTCCATGAATAAACATTTTCAATACCCTCATACCCACCATCTACAAGAGAATTATGAATATTAATTGTGGAAGGATTAGTTGAAAACTCATTATCAATATAAATTTCTCCAGGATTATCTCCATAAAGAATTGAATTATAAATATTAACAACCGAATTTTGCCCATCTGGTCCGATTCTGATTGCCCCACCATTGCCTGGACTGGAATTATTCCCAATCGTGCAATTAACCAAATTCAGATTTATGTTATCACCTATTCCAATTCCGGATGAACTCTCGGGCCAATCACTTTGGTATTGTATGTTTTCTGTTAATTCCATATTTGTTATAGTAACATTCATCGGTTCTGTGCCCAGCATACCAAACGAAAGTTGAGGACGCGCATCAGATCCCGGATCAGGTGGATCATATTGTTGGTTATTGTGGATATATGCATTTTCAATAATTACTTCCTGCTCGGGCTGAAAAGAATTAAGAGAATGTAAACAAGTACAATAATTTGAATGTGAAAAAAAATTTAAAATATCAAGGTTCATATAAATTAAATCAAGATTGCGATTATAACCCTGACATTCAGTAATTGTAATATTTTCTAAATTAACAAATTTCCCTTGTTGTGGATATGCTGTAATATACATACAAGAAGCAAAAAAGCCATTACCATTTCCATTTATAAAAGAAATATTTTTTATAAGGTAATCTAGTTTTCTATAACCTGTAATTAACATACAAATTTCTTCAGCATCCAGGATAGTATTTACCATTGATTCACCTATAAGAGAAACATATCCCCGCATACAAAGGGGAAATTTCTGATTGTTCATACTGTTAGAGTATAGTCCATCTGCAATATGTATCGCATTAGGATGGAGACTATCTGATTTTACAAGTGAAAGAGCATAATTAATATTTGCTAATGGTTCATCCTCAGATAAACCATTATTATTATTATTTCCATCAGTTGAAACATAAAGATCAGCATTTATGGGTTCTAATTTGGCATTCTGTATATAAAGCGTAACATCATTTAATGGAATTCCAGTTGATGTAGCTGAGACAATAAAATAATCATCAGGTTCCATAACTGTAAAAGTATCTACAAAAACTTCTAAAGGAGGACAATTCCAAGTTTTTGTAATTTCACAACCACCAGCTGCATAATTTAAATAAATATTACATAACATTTCATTATCAAAAAGAATTTCAGAATAATTACCCATAAAAATACCACCCCCGGATGCGTAACTGTGATTATTAATAATTGATACACCAGCTAAAGTGATTTTAGAATTCAAACAAAAAATACCACCTCCTGCTTTAGCATAATTATCCTTGATTAAACACTTTCTTATCATTGGCTGAGAGTCTTTTATTAGAATTCCACCTCCGCGCAATATATTTGTTATAGAATATGAACTACCGCTTCCATTGGTTAATGTAAAACCACACAAAACAGTTGTGCTGTCTTCTTCGGACATTATTCTTACACAACTTCCATTCTGGCTGCCATCTATTATTGTGTTATACATATATTCTTCATTTCCAGTTGTAAGATATAAACTGGCAACTGTTATGTTCTTTGCGTTGAAATCTATATTTTCAAAAAAAGTTCCTGGATAAACAAGAATTGTGTCTGAATCGGCGGAAGCGTTGATTCCTCCTTGGATTGTAGTAAAATTGCCAGTGCCGTCTTGTTTAATGTGCCAGGTTGTGGATAGTAACCACGAATTAACACTAATTAGTACGAATAAAAGTAATATTTTAGATTTCATAATTTCCTCTAACTCACCCCAAACCCCTCTCTTAAACCAAGAGAGGGGCTAAGAGTAAGTACTAATTTAATTTACTTAATCATTATCATTTTACGAGTTAGTTCTTTATTGTTAGTTTTCAGTTTATAGAAATAAATTCCTGAACCAACTGATTTATCGTTTGTATCTTTTCCATCCCAGATCACCAAATGTTTTCCCTCTTCTGCAATACCTTTGTAAAGAGTCTTAATCTTCTGACCTTTGATATTGTACACTTCAAGAGTCACAAAATCGGAATTTTGTGTTACAGAAAAAGAAATTGTTGTTGTTGGGTTAAAAGGATTTGGATAATTTCCATGAAGTACAGGTCTGGAAACTATGTTCTCAGGTTCTTCCTGCTCTCCGAGTTTAATTACAGAATAGCCTTGTCTTCCTGAAATTATCACAGATGGTTCAAATTCTCCGGTTGCCTGGTTCAAAACAAGATAATCCTTGATCGGGGTTGAGAATCCTCTTCCGGTTACAATCTCGTAATTGAAAGGAACAGGATCACGATTGGCACTATCGGAATATACCAGAATTTGAGCGCATGAATCTTCTACAACAACTGCTCCCACACATACTTCATCTTCAAAAACACCAATTTCTGTTACATTGGATGGAATATTCACAACATCAATAACCTCATAATCAGCTTTTTCTGTATAAGTGAAATTTTCGGATGCAACTTTCCCTTTGGGTTCTTCAGTAGTGCCAGAAGTTGTCCATTGAAAATTAGGAATTGGAGAAGTGTCTTTGAACCAAACCATATATCCTTTACCATATTCCAGTGTTTTATTTTCTGTTGACCATGATACTGTAGTAAATGGATCACCCCTGATAATACTGCATTTATTGTAGTACCAGTCTTCAGATTTTACCTTTTCTACATACTGCCATAGATCACCAAAAGCATCAACGATATTCTGTGATTCAGGTAGCCAGTATCCTAGCCATTGATATGTGTAGGGAGAAAGCGAATATTCAAGTTCATAATCAGCTTCCATACGTGTACCGGATAATTCTAATGTGCGCTGTACATAAGGGTCTGCCTTTATTTTGTAAAGCCGGGTGCTTTGAATATCATATGAGGGATAATTCCATTGGTAAGGGAAACCATCATAATCATAAATTAACACATCTTCTACAGCTTCGAAAAATATGTTTTCAATATCATCAAATGGTTCTATAGTTTGCAGAATAGGAACGATATCTACCGCTTCGTTTGTGGTTGCATCGCGAACTAAAAGGGGAAAGGAATCCCAGTTGTAACCTTCAGAGCCTTCAGAGAAGATTTTCATTTCCAGGAAATTTGAATATACTATCGGCTCTTCATCTCTTGAAATTACTACACAATCAAATTGATTTAAACCATTTTCTAATTCAGTTTGCGTTTTCACTGTATAACTATTATTTTCATTTTCTTGCCAGGATAGTAAATGATGATTCCAACTATTGCCCCCATTTCTGAATAGATATAGTGTTTCTCCATCTGTTAATACAAAATTAACAACATTATGCCAATAGTCGTCCTGATAATATGGATCACTAAAATCATTCTGCAGAACAATATTATCAACAGTGGCAGTTAACGCATCTTGTATTCCTGATAAAACATCACCATCGTTGTCCATTATATTGCTCATGATCCAGTGAAATAGAATTTCACTGTCAATAAACTGATCATAATATGAATAGTTAGTATTCCAATTCGAAGGGTGATTTGTTGATGAAAACCAACTTGTTCCTCCCAATTCGGTATACAGAGCATGCTTTATGTCATCATCAATACCACCATTATGCATAAATTGAAATGTACTTGTGCCATAATCAAATCTAAAGGGATGATTTCCTAAAGCCGTACTGCTTCTTCTATCATGTCCTAAAACAATTGCCACATCATTATCATCAAGTTTTATTGCATCTCGTGCTGCTTCCATTGGTCCAGTATACCAATGAATGTTATTGTAAAAATAATCATAATAATAAGTATTGCTTGTTATATTCTGAGCAGTCACATACCAAGCATGATCACTATAGAATTCGGTTAAAAGATTCGTTGTATTAATATAAGGAAAGTATCCATTATTACCTACATAAGTAATACCATATCCATCATGATTGTAACTGGCAGAGGAAAAATTTATTAAAAAATCAATGAACTCATCAGGATCATCGTAATCACCAGAACCTCCCGCTATTGTTGATATATTGTATCCTGTTTTTGCAAGCATAACAGCCATATCACAATCTGCATACAAAACAACATATCCTAAAACCATCACGAGTAACATTGCTACTATCAGTATTGATTTAATGTTTTTGGAAAACATAATAAAACTCCTTTTTTATTATTCCAATTAGATAGAAATGATTTTTTACTTCAAGAACTTTTTTAACTAACAGGAAAATTAACGGTTAATTGCCAGAATAAATTGGCAAAGTTTGATTATTAAAATTTACTCTTTCTTTTCAAACAATGATATTTCTACATTTTGTAGTTTGCATAATTTCTGTTATGGATCTCACATTTTTCTTATCTTCCCTCTTTGTATATGTTTTGAGTTGCTTATAACACAAATAGCCACTAATAAATAGTGGCTTCAACAAATGAATATATCTCTATTAATTCGTACTATAGTGTAATATCAGATTTGTATTAAGACTTTGTCCTATAAAATTACTTAATGCTCTTCGGAGTTTCAATTCTTCAACAGGTTTAGAGATAAAGATTCCCGATTTTATATGAGAAGTCTCTCGTTCAGTTATTCTATCTATATAAGCAGAACAAAATACTATCGGTATTTCATGCTTTTCTCCAATTTTTATAGCGGCATCAATTCCATTTAGCTCACCATCCAGATTAATATCCATGAAAATAACATCCGGTGTTAAACTATCTGCATAGGCAATTGCTTTCTCACCTGAAGATACCATAGCAATTACTTCATAACCAAAACTCTCTAAGGTTAATTTCAAATCTTCTGCAATAATAAATTCATCCTCAACTATCATAATTCTCATTTTTTCATTTCCTCATTTAGTTTAACACGGTAAACCCGCTCTGTTAGAACTCAGTCTCGAAGCAGTTATCTGCTTCGGGCATTCATGAAATTCTGAATTACTTATCCTATTTTTTTACGATAAATATTTCTCCATCTATTATTACGATGAAATAATCCTTATTCTCAAATATCTTTTTCATAATCC
>JAGGWC010000187.1 GCA_021157645.1 Candidatus Cloacimonadota bacterium
GCTGGTGATATTGTAGATAATGGGAATCATGTTTATGCAAGAATAGCTGCAGGTGGGGAAGCTACATGGGATCTCACTAAGTGGCAAATAGCTGATTCGTCAGGTAGGCTTCACAGTGATGCTTCAAGGTATCTTGTGGGAGATATAGTTTCATATGGAGGCAAGTTGTATGTAAACTCTACAGCCATTACAACAGCTAAGCCATGGGATCCAGCAGACTGGACGTCTTCCGTAATTGATACATGGATTGGACTATCTGATACACCAGCTGCATATATTCAAGGTGGAACTGGTAGAATTGTAGTGCAAAATAATACAGATGATGGAACAACCTTCACAGACACCGTTGACGGTGGAACATTTTAATTAAAAAGGAAAAAAAATGTCATTAACAATAAAAGTAAAAAGTGGACAAAATGCAAATAGATTAAATATTACTCCAGCAATGGGTGAATTTTTATGGACAACAGATACAAAGAAGTTATTTGTAGGGGACTCAGCAACTGCTGGAGGGGTACCTGTTGGAGGTGGTTCTGGAGATACAGTAAAACTTGACAATTATGTGAGACCTGCAGCAGGTGGAGCCATTGTTCCAGCAGATTCAGTGAATGATGCACTTGGCAAATTAGAAACAGACCTTACAAATGCAACTGCTGGTGGAGGAGATGTGAATGTTCAGTCTGATTGGAGTGCAACGTCGGGTGATTCTTTTATTGTGAATAAACCAATCACAATAACAACAACACAATCTACAAAAATTAGTGGTATTCAAGATGGAGCACAAAAGAATGTTCAAGCTGACTGGGATGCAATTACTCCTTCAGCAGGACAAATTGCGAACCAACCTGTAGGTGTGATTGTCGAAGCAGACAGAAATGTAGCTGGTGGCTTTGTTGGGTTAGATGCACTGAACAAATTAGATTTTAGTATTTTACCTGCACTGCCTACTGGTGATGTACATGCTGCGGTAGATGATGCTGATATGTTATCCTTGACAGGAATAGTTCCTGGGGATATTGTTATCGTTGAAAACACAGGTGAGCTTTATTTTGCAAATCCAAGCATAGATCTTGCTGGTTCAAATACAGCATCTGATTATACTCAAATGTTACATCCAGGAGCAGGAGTTGTTTCAGTGAATGGACAAGTAGGTGTTGTGACTGTTGATGGTTCTAAGCTTCCATTGACCGGCTATGCTATTGCAACTGTAGATGCTGCTATTGATCCAGTAGACAATATAAATGTTGCTCTTGGTAAGCTTGAATTCAATCTAAAAAGACATTCAACTTTTTATGGTCTTGATGATACAGAATTTACAAGCCTTAGTGATGGTGAGCTTGCAATGTATGATGATACAATTAAGAAGTGGGTAAACACTCATACTCTTGATGGTGGAACATACTAAGAATTAACAACTGGAACCACCTACATAGGTTGGTTTCACATAAATAAAAAGGATATATATTATGGCAAATAAAATAATAAAAGTTAAGAGATCAAGTGTAGTTGGCAAAGCTCCTGCAAATGGAATTTTGGAACCAGGGGAATTAGCTGTAAATATGGTAGATGGTAAAATATTTACTGGTGATTCCAATAAAGATACAGTTGAACTTGGCAGAATGGCCAAGGATCGTTACTATTTAGATCTTAGAGAAGAACAGATACTTGGCTTTAATGGTATGTATAGTGGTATAGACACTATAAAGGATGGCTATGCAGTTAATTCTACAGCTCAAGGAGATACAGGAGTATTTGTAGGAACTTATGTTGCTGATCAAGATGTAGGGGGACCTGCTGAAGCTAAAATACTTGTTGGTACTCTTAACAGAGATAATCCTATTGAACCAACTCAAGGTACTATTTACATATATAAAACGGGCAGTATGGCTTTTGTAAATTCAGCTATTAAAGAAAGAGGTGGTATTATATGGAAGACAGCTACTAGTTATGCGGTTGGAGATATTATATCTCATGGTGGAAAAGCATTTGCATGTATTGCTGATCACACTTCATCTACTTGGGTTACAGATCATTCAAATTGGTCTGAAGACATAATTGCTGATCCAGGTTGGATCTAATCTTGAAGATCCACTCCTAGGTGGTTCATAGTATAAAAACATAAAGGATATAAAATGGGTATTAAATTTAAAGGAAGTAAGGGTAAATCAGCACCAGTTGCGGATGGTTCAATAAATGAAAGAGAGTTGTTGATTGATTTTGATCATAATCAAATTTTAACATCAAAAGACGGAACAGATATTGTTTCATTAACATCAAAAGCTGGGAGAATATGGGAAAATAATGTAAAGTATATACATGGAGATATTGTAACATATCATGGAAAGTCTTATGTGGCTAAATCTACTCACATATCTACTGGTGGAAATCAAACAGATAGTGCTCCTGATGAGGCAGCTTCAACCGTATGGGAACCTGTTACTATTGATGAGCGTGGTGGTGTTAAATTTAAAGCAGGAGTTCATTATGAACCTGGAGATTTAATTACAAGAGGAGAAGATTTATATAAATGTAATACTGCTACAAATTCTGCATTTAATCAAATAGAGTGGGATATAATTCCACTTCCTACAGGTAGAAATTATATTTTAAATCCTACTTTTGAAATATGGAACGATCTTGATAATACAGGCACTCGGAATAAAAATACATATGGAGCAGATGTATACTGTATACACCCAATTGATATAGTATCTGGACAATTAACAATTACAAAAGAAAACATGTTTGATAAAACATATTTAAAGTTAAATACAGATGTTCCCGTTGTAAAAGGACCTGCCGCAGATTGTGGAATATGGTTAATTATGGGTGATGATGATGTTCTTCTTATTGGCGTTGAATCAGCTACTTTTTCTATGAAAGTTGTTGCTAATTTTGCTGGTATTTTTACTATATCTTTTGAATATTATGGAATCACACATAGTGGAGAAAAGGTTGACTTATTTTATACTGCAGAAATAGATTATAAAATTGCAAATGTTGAGCAATATGTTGAAATTACATTACCAAAAATTCCAACATCACTTATTTCGGATACAGATTTAGTTTTGGTTGAAAATATTTTAATTCAAATGTTTTCAATTTCAGGAAATTATTATGATTTTGCAACTCCAAATACGTGGTTTGATACAGGAGCTAGTAATTTAAATCCTAAAAAAAAGAAACAATATACAACTGCAAATTCCACAGATTGGATGAATAAAGCTGATAATTGGGTTGCTATGGCTGAACCTAAGTTTGAAAAAGGTACAAGAGCTACAAAATTTGAAAAACCTAATCTTACACTTGAAAGACTAAAGGTATTAAAGTATTATTGGAAAGTAGCTACAAACGATGTGCAGGAAGAAGTATATATTCCTGGAACTGGTGTATGCTATCATATCGCTGGAACAAATGATATACCTATTCTTTTTCCTGTTAGCATGGATAGCCCAACGTTTAGAGTTACTGATATTACAAATATGAGTGCATATGGTGGGAAAACTGGTTTAAAAAGTATAACTAAAATGACATTTACACCAAATGGGCTAAACACTGGTGGATATATTTCGTTTGAAACAAGTCCAAAATCAACAATTGGTGAAACATACAATGTAGATATTGTAAAGAAAGATAGTTTTATAGAATTTGATGGAAGATAAGGAGAAGAATATGAAAAAAAATACACTAACAATTGAGTCGGTTAAGTTTACAACAAAATTCAACAAAAGAAATAAAATTGTGAATACTGGATACTTTATAAACAATGATTTTTCTATAACATTTGATCATCCTTTATGTGATAATGTTGACACATGGATAGCAGACGGAAATACTCCAGAAGCAGGTATGACAGATAATGAAATAAAGGAAACAAGAAAACATATTCTTGTTTCTCGCTCTGAATCTGGAATAAAAAAGACAAACATAATGATGCTTGATGATATGTCTAAAATAATGTCAGCTTCTGAAAAGACTGCTGTTACAAAATACAGAGCAGACAGCATGGCTATAATTGCAACCAAAAATGATCCTTTACCAAATGGAAATTTACCTATAGAACCATCACTTACTGATCCAGATATTATATCTGCATTCCACAAATTTGGTGAAACAGTTAAGAAAGAAAATATTGATATAGTTATTAAACAAATAATGATTCAGGCTTCAGTTAAAGAACTTACGGCTGAAGATCAATATAAATCAGATCAATATTCACTATATGAAATAGTAAATCCATTAACTGGTTCTTATCTAAGTGTACCTACTGGCAGAAACTTATATGACAATCTTGAAGGTATGATTTCTGATGAACCTATGGCGGATGTTATTAACGCAGCAATAGCTGCTGGGATTGAATATGATGCAGCAAAAGATCTATTCATAATTTCATAAAACATAGAGGATAAAATCATGGATGAAATAGTACTTGAATCCGGAATCCCACTAGAAGTGGTTCCAGTCACAACAACAACAGTTTATAACAATATGGGAGCAGATGATCCACTCATGGTCTCTTCTCATGGAGACATTAATAGAAAGTGGCTAAGAGTTGAAGGTGGAAACTATCTAAAGTTTGCAGCTCCAGTATGGCTTATGCACAACAACCCGGGGGAAAGAATATTCCCTTGCTACGAAACATTATAGGAGAATA
>JAGGWC010000196.1 GCA_021157645.1 Candidatus Cloacimonadota bacterium
ATAACACGGTTATTATTTTGTAACTATTTACACAAAATAAATGTTGGAGTATTTTGATTATATGAATAATAGTAAGATGAAATTTAATGGTGCTGGATGAATTGTTAAAATCAGGGTAAATTTTTATTTAAAACTAAAAAAGGAGTACACAATAAATGTATACTCCCATTTAATAAAACTAAAATTGAATTTGTGCGGAATTAGTACCTGTGCCATCATCCATACAAAAAAGCAAAGTTTTACCCGTTCTATCACACCAAGCTTTGATATCTGTTGGAAATGATGGGCAATCTGCTTTAACTTCCAATACATCGCCATCTTCCATCTGTGGGATAAAAGCAACAACTTTCAGTATTGGTTGAGGGCATTTGAGTCCTAAACAATCTAATTCTTTTACAGCCATTTTTTTCTCCTATTTTTATTTTTTTTTAGAATGAAAATGTTAAATTTGAACCTTGTGCACGTGCAACAAATGTTGTAGCACCAACAACTTCGCAACCTTCAATAAGATCTTCTTCTTTTAACCCATGAACATCAAATCCAAGTTCACAAACCAGTACTTGAGCACCCAACATTTTTAATCCTTCCCACATCTCTTCCAAATCTGGTGAGTTTGGGGCTGCATCATTTAATTCTTTGATTTTATTCCCCACAAAAATTGGCATTGCAGAAGGTAAAATAAAGAAGATAACTTCATCTCCAAGGGCGGCAGCAGAAACACCAATCGTGACTGCTGGATAAATATTATTCACTTCAGATCCATTAATTGTAATAGAAACTTTTCCCATAATTCCTCCATTTTTGAAATGATTTGATTGAGGAGGCAATTTCAATGTCAAGAAAAACTTTCTCACGCATTTGTACATTTAAGATTTGTTAGTAAAGATCAAGAATTAAGTCTGCAAAATTAGCTTAAACAATATAAATTATAACCTCTGTATCCTAATTAATATCTATAAAATATTCACATGTTAATAAAAGAATTAATTTTAATTGACAATAGATTCTCAATTAGAATCTTAGTCCATTAATTAGAGATAATCAAAGATGGAGGATAGAGTGAAGACTCTTTTAGAAAATAAAAAATTTCGTAAAGAACTAAAAACTGAATATAAGAAAAATAGAAAGAAATTCATTATAAAAATTTGTATGGGAACATCATCGATTTGTTCAGGCGCAAAAGAAATATTCAAAACATTTGAATCTGAAATTAAGAAAAATAAAATCTCTGATACCGAAATAATTCCGGTTGGAGAAACAGGTTTAAATTCTTTAGAACCCATTGCAATAATTCATGAAAAAGGTAAAGATCCTATTCAATATATTCAGTTAACTCCTGCAAAAATAAAAAAAATAATCAAACAACATATTATAGAAGGAAACATTGTTAAGGAATACTTAACTAATTAAGAGGAAAATATGTATAAAAATATTTGTAAAAATTTTGAGCCAAAACGAGATAATCTTCTGCTTATATTGCATGAAATTCAAGATTCTCATCCTCAGCAGTATATAACAAAAAATGCGATGAAATATGTTGCAGAGTATTTAAAGATTTCTATTGCTCAGGTAAAAGGAGTCATCTCTTTTTATACTATGTTTTCCACGACACCTCGCGGGAAATATTTGATTAGAGTTTGTAATTCCACCGCATGTTTTATAAAAGGTTCGGATAATGTTCTAGAAATTTTGAATAATATTTTAGATTTAGAAAAAGAATCGATTACGGAAGACAATCTTTTTTCTTTGGAAACTTGTTCTTGTCTCGGTGTTTGCGGTAATGCTCCTGTAATGATGATCAACAAAGAAGTTTACGGAAACCTTAATGAGAAAAAAATAAAAAAAATTATTTCCGACCTCAAAAGGGGGAATAAATGAGACAAAACTCAAAAGCCTTTAACAGACACGGGATAATCACATTAAAAAATGTCGGGAAAATAAATCCCGAAAGCATAGAAGATTTTATTGCGCACGACGGATATATAGCATTTGAAAAAGCTCTGTTTGATATGAATGAAGACGAAGTAATTGATGAAGTAAAAGATTCCGGTTTGCGCGGTAGAGGTGGAGCAGGTTTCCCAACCGGATTGAAATGGAGTTTCACGGCTCCACTCAAAGTAAAGGATAAATTCATTATCTGTAATGCAGATGAAGGTGAACCTGGAACCTGCAAAGATAGATTAATTATGGAAGGTGATCCACATAAACTCATCGAAGGAATTCTGATTGCAGGATATGCTGTCAGAGCAAATAAAGGTTATATTTACATTCGTGGTGAATATTACTTATCTATCGAAAGATTGGGAAAAGCTATTAAGGATGCGTATAAACACGGTTATCTCGGACAGAAAATATTAGAAACCAATTTCTCATTTGATCTTGAAATAAAAGTAGGCGGCGGAGCTTATGTTTGCGGAGAAGAAACTTCCTTAATAGAATCTTTAGAAGGTAAACGCGGTTTACCAAGATTCAAACCTCCATTCCCGGGAATTGCTGGTTTATGGCAAAAACCATCTGTTGTTAATAATGTAGAAACCTTGTGTAATATTCCTGACATTATATCAAAAGGTGGAGAATGGTTTAGAAGTTTCGGAACTAAAAAAAGTACCGGAACAAAAATATTTATGATATTAGGAAATGTAAAAAATCCTGGAATCATAGAATTACCGCAAGGAGTAACATTACGTGAGCTAATTTATGAACATGGCGGCGGTATGGAAGATGACAAAGAATTGAAATGTACATTGGTTGGCGGAGCAGCAGGATGTTTCGTCGGTCCAGATCTCCTTGATATTCCTATGACAATAGAGAGTTTATCGGAACATGGTGCCGCGTTGGGTTCCGGATCAATTCTGGTTTTAAAAGAAGGCACTAACCTTATCGCATTAATGAAGAACTTGATGCATTTCTTCAAACATGAAAGCTGCGGACAATGTACACCCTGCAGGTATGGAACGGAGAAATTATATAGATTAATCTGTAAGATCTCTGATGATATCGCCAGAAATAAACCTGATGTAAATGATCTTAATGAAATGTTGGAAACAGCAAAAATGATGCAAAAGACTTCTCTTTGTGCTTTAGGACAATCTCCACTTATGCCTTTGGAATCTGCAATGAAATATTGTGTCATTGATGAATTTAAAAAAAGAGTAATAAAATAATAAAATCGGAGGGAATATGCACATTACTATTAACGGTAAAGTATACGATGCTAAACCTGAACAAATGGTTATAGAGGTAGCTCGAGAAAACGGAATTTATATTCCAAGTTTGTGCTATCATCCAAAGATAGGAAAAGCAGGAAAATGCAGGGTGTGTGTAGTGGAAGTGGAAGGTATTGGAGGATTACAAACTTCTTGTACAACACAGGTTTCTGAGGGCATGAAGGTAGTAACAAACAGTGAAAATATTCTGGAAGCTCAGAGAATGGTCGTGAATTTAATGCTGGCAAACGGCAGACACGATTGCATTAAATGCGAGCAAAATGGAGACTGTGAATTACAGGATGCTGCATATTATCTGGGAATCGAAAATCCGCCGTACCAATTTGGAATTATTGAACCTCAGATTGATGATTCGGCAGAGATGATCCAAGTAGATCGTTCCAAATGTATTGAATGTGGTCGTTGTGTAGCAGCTTGCAATAATACTGTAGTTAATGAAGTATTAGAATTCGGGAACCGAGGATTTGATACAAAGATAATATTCGATAATGATCTTCTGATGGGAGAATCATCCTGTGTCCAATGCGGTGAATGCGTTCAAATTTGTCCGGTCGGTGCTCTAATTGATAAACGAGCAATTGGAAAAGGCAGAACATGGGAACTCGATAAAGTTGAAACTGTCTGTCCGTATTGCGGAGTCGGTTGCAAATTAGAACTTCATATAGATAGGAAAACAGATGAAATAGTTCGCATTACAGGTGTAGAAGACTCTCCTACGAATGAAGGAATGCTATGTGTAAAAGGTCGTTATGGTTTCGATTTCGTGAAAAGTGACGAACGTCTCACAACTCCTTTGATAAAAGAAAATGGTAAATTAAGAGAAGCAAGCTGGGATGAAGCTATTACATTAGTTGCTTCCAAATTCAATGGAATAAAGAAAAAATTTGGTAGTGATGCTATTGCCGGACTTGCCTCTGCCAAAGTTACAAATGAAGAAAATTTTGTTTTCCAAAAATTAATCAGAAGGGAGGTGGGTACAAATAATATAGATCATTGTGCCCGACTCTGACATAGTTCTACAGTAGCCGGTCTGGCTGCTTCACTCGGTAGTGGTGCTATGACAAACGATATTGCAGGTATCAAAAAAGCTGATGTTATTTTGATCATCGGATCAGATACTTCTGCTGCTCATCCCATAATTGCAGCTCGTATCAAACAGGCAGTAAGAGAAGGAATTTCCAAACTTATCGTTATCGATCCCAAAAAAATCGCAATGGCTGATTTTGCTGAAATTTACGCTGCACAACGTCCGGGAAGTGATGTTGCTGTACTGAATTGTATGATGCATGAAATCCTAAAAAATGGTTGGGAAGATAAAAAATACATCAAAGAAAGATTAGAAAATTTCGATGAATTCAAAACAGAAGTTTCAAAAGATAAATATTCACCCGAAAATGTTGAAAAGCTTTCAGGAATTCCTGCCAATATTCTCAAAGATATTGCTGAATTGTTCGGAAATGCAAAAACAGCATCTCTTTTTTATGCAATGGGAATTACACAACACACAACAGGTATAGACAATGTTTGGTCAACTGCAAATCTGCAAATGATCTGCGGGAATCTTGGTATTGAAGGCGGCGGAGTAAATCCGCTTCGCGGTCAGTCAAATGTTCAGGGTGCTTGCGATATGGGTGGACTTCCCAATGTTTATCCGGGTTATCAAAAAGTTGTAGATGAAAATGTACAGAAAAAGTTTGAAAAAGCCTGGAACTGTAAATTGGATAACAAAAATGGAATCACTATTACTGAAATGATCGACGCTGCTTATGATGGAACATTGAAAGCTCTTTATATAATGGGCGAAAATCCTTATCTTTCAGATCCGGATCAGAACCATGTTATTAAAGCTTTAGAAAATACAGAATTCCTCGTAGTTCAGGATATGTTCATCACCGAAACAGCAGAGTTTGCTGATGTTATTTTACCGGCTGCTGCTTATGCAGAAAAAGACGGACATTTCACAAATACCGAACGCAGAGTTCAAAGAGTAAATAAAGTTATTGAACCACCCGAAGGCGTGAAAACCGATTGGGAAATCATTCAATTAATTGCCAATGCAATGGGTTCGGACTGGAATTATAAAACCGTTAGAGATATTACGGATGAGATCAATGAACTTACTCCACAATACGGTGGAATTACATGGGATCGCGTGGGTAGAAATGGACTTCAATGGCCATGCCCGAATACAGATCATCCGGGGACATCGTATCTTCATAAAGGAAAATTTGTTCGCGGAAAAGGACTTTTAAAAGCAATTCCTTTCAAAGAGCCTGATGAACTTCCCGATGAAGAATATCCACTGATCATGACTACCGGACGTGTATTACAACATTTCCATACAGGAACAATGACCAGAAAAACGGAAGGACTGAACCGTTTGGCAGGGCCAATGGTGATGATATCTGTCGAGGATGCTGAAGATATGGGAATCGGCAATAACGAAAAAGTAAGCATTTCCACCAGACGGGGAACAATTCAAGCACCGGCTTTCGTAACTAAGCGAATTCAAAAAGGTGTGATTTACATTCCGTTCC
>JAGGWC010000205.1 GCA_021157645.1 Candidatus Cloacimonadota bacterium
AATCCTCATACTTTGAAGAATCCGACTCTTGTTGAAACCAAACTTGTTGTCGCCAAGATAAGAAGTAAACGGAAAGATGGTACTTATCGAAGCGGAATGTTTTACCTCTTATGTCATAATCCTAGTTTTCTTGAGCGAGATCTTGTGAAATTTGTTTTAGAATCGTATCATCTCAGATGGAAGATAGAAGAAGTGCACAGGCAAGTTAAAACAGATTTTGGTTGGGAAAATATTCAATTGCTGACTTATAGAAGATTACAAACTATGAACACATTGCTTTGGGTTTCAATCAGCTTTCTATACAATTTAGACCAATGGAAATATCGACTTGCTAAAGTTTTTACTAATTTGATGTTAGAAAAGAAAAACAAGTTGTCTGAATTGCATAAGTTTGTGTATTACAAATTGGCAACGGTAATTAAGTTTTGCTTTAATAAAATCAGAATCTATACTGATGTTACATATCAAACTGCACAAAATGAACCGTTGCAACTAAGAGTGCAGGGGTTATGAAATTTTTTCGGGGGATGCGTGGCACATAATGTTAATTGACAAAAGAAGTTACGTCAGTATTTACTTGTGTCATGAGTATAAAGAAAAAAAACGCTGTCCAAATTGCAGCAGTTTGGACACTAAAAAGAACGGTTTTATTTACAGCAGAATATTAACTGTTCGTGGAAAAGTAAAACGCAAAACACAAAGATATTTTTGTAAAGAATGCGAAACGAGTTTTACACATTTTGGCAAAATAATTCGCAAACGAACAAGTGATAATTTGAAAATGCAAGCCGTGTTTGATTTTGTCTTAACAAAGAATTCTCTTAGAGAGGTAGGAAATCGATATGGATTATCAAAAACATCAGTGTTGAATTGGTTATCCATAATATCTGATGAGACTTATTCCTATCAAATTAATGCTTTAAGATGTAGTGGTATCATTCAAATAGATGGGAAAGAGATCAAGCTTGGAGGTAAGAAGAAGTCAATCTTGCTGTCAATTGATGCAAAAACCAAGCAACCGCTTTCTTACAGGATCAGCGATGGCGAGAACAAACTTACAACAGAGAGCTTTCTCAAGTCTTTGAAGTTAATCTATCCGATTGAAATACGTGGAATTATCAGTGATTTTGGAAGAGGCAAATGCTTTCTTGGTGTTGTTCAAAAGGTATTTCCACAAGTTCCTCATCAGGTTTGTTTAGTTCATTTTATGCGTTACGTTTGGATGTTTATTCCCCGTACTAAACGCAGTAAGTTTTATTTGAGAAATAGGTTATTAAAGAGCATGATCAAGAATGTAATTAAGGCTTCATCGAGAGAAGAATCAGTTTATTGGTTAGATAAGATCAATCATTTTAAGCCATTTTTTAGAGCAAGCTATCATAATCGATTTATTCGCTCAATTAATAAAAACTATGAGTATCTTACAAAATATTTTGAATATGATTTTCTTAATACAAATACAAATATTATTGAAAATATGATTAGACAATTGAATCGGAAATTAAAGAACATGGATGGCTTTAAATCAGAGAAAAACCTTGCTGATTTTATGAACATCTGGTTTACAGGTTACAATGAAAATTTTAAGAATTAGCCACAGTTATCTTTACGCTACCGAATATTTAATAAATACTCAATCATTTTTATCTGATTAAAGAAATAAATATTCATTCTGGAGTGAAATAAAAACTACAAAAAGCTATCGTTCTAATTTTGCAGAGGAATAAATTATGAGAATTTTATGGTTTGTTTTGTATTTTATGTTGTCTGTATCTCTTTTGGCTCAGAATATTGTTATCAATGAAGTATTATATGATCCTGATGGTGCCGACACAGGTTATGAATGGATCGAATTGTATAATAATTCTGATCAATCAGTAAATTTAAATGGTTGGATGATTCGGAAAGCTGGAAGCCAATTTGAACTTGTTTATGCTTTTGATCTATTTTCTGGATATACTATTTCTTCTCACTCATATTTTCTTATTGGTGAAAATTTCGTTCCAAACACCGATCTTTCTACTGATCTTGCCTTCCAAAATGGCGGTTCGGAGACAGATGGTATAAGAATAGTTTCATTTGATGGTTTGTACACCGATACTGTTTTATATGACTCTCCAAATAGTAATGAACTTCCCGATGATATTTCAAATCCGGGAGAATATTTTGCAATCGATGTAAGTAGCGGAAATACTCTTGCTAGAAAACACGATGGAGAAGATTCTGATAATTGTGAAATTGATTTTTTTGAATGCCAAGTTCCCACTCCAGGAGAAGCAAATTTCTATCCGATAGATTTGGCAATAAACAGTCTGGAAATATTTGAAAATGATGGTGAATACTGGCTTGAAATAGAGATCGAGAACTTATCCACGGAAAATGTGGATAACCTAACTTCCAGTATCGAAGTAATGTTAAATGACACACTTTATGGGACTTACGAACTTCCAAATATACCTGCAGAAAGTACAATTGATTTCTTATGTCAAATTGGAGAAATATCAATAGGATATTATCAAATTGCCGTAGAGCTTATCTATTTGTATGATAATGAGTTATGGAATAATAATGTCGAAACTTCATTACTGAATGGTGCTTCACCTTTTGTTCTGAATGAAATAATGTTTAAACCGCTCAGCACTAATCAGGAGTGGGTTGAGATATTCAATCGAACAAATTGTGGATATAGTGTGGATAACTTTAGAATAATGGACGCATCTGGTGGTATAATTAGCTTTTACGGAAATATACCACCATTAGATTTTATTGTTGTTTGTCAGGATACTATTTTGCTTTTACAAACCTACCCTGAAATTGATCCTGAAAAAGTTATTTTTGCACCACAATGGACATCACTGAATAACACAGAAGAAACATTAATTTTAACTGATGAATTTGAGACTAAATTCGATTCAACATCTTACAATGGAAATAGCTGCCCTTCAGATTTTTCAATTGAACGAGTTAACCCATTCGATGATGAAAATATTCAATGGAGTATTTGTACAGATAGTCTTGGAACTCCAACTGAGATGAACAGTGTTCTTCCAAGGCAATATGATCTAAGTTTAGAATTTACCGAATTGCAAATAAATGAGAATTCAATCATTCATTCTATCATAATTAGAAATATCGGTTTGGAAAATATCTTCGATGCAGTTATATCGTGTGATTTGATAATTAATGGTGAATATCCTTCAGAAAATATTTTTACGGATGAGATAAATTTATATGATTCCCTATATTACGAATTTACAACTGATATTGTGGAAGG
>JAGGWC010000048.1 GCA_021157645.1 Candidatus Cloacimonadota bacterium
ATTCATAAAATTGAGGTTTGGATTTAAAGTTTATTTGTCAAATTAAATTGATAGTATAATTGCACTTGTCATACTGAGTACGAACTCTTCGTCAAGCTCAGAACAGGCTTCGTGAGGTATCGAAGTGTAGATCACATTAATTATTCATTATTATCCTTCGATACATCCGGCACTGCCGGACACTCAGGATGACAATGCTTAATAACATGACCTTTAAACAATATAAAAGCACTCCGTCTTTCTGAGGAATTCTGATTGCTTTTCCCTCGAAGAATCTGGAGTGCTGTAGACTCTTCGCAATAATGCCTTTGTGAGAATTTCTCAGAGAGACAGCAACATTATTTTCTTGAGTAAAATTATTTAAGCAAAATACATTTCTTCACATCTACAGTAAAATTATCAACTTCTAACTTGTAGAAATAAATTCCTGAACCAACCTTTTTTCCATTATCATCAGTTCCATTCCATTGAATATTTTGCAAACCTTCTTCTCGTGATTCTGATTTTGCTAAAACACGAACTTTCTGACCACGAATATTATAAATATTCAGATCCACTTTACTATCAGCAGGAAGGCTGAATGAAATATTTGTTAATGGATTGAAAGGATTGGGGTAATTCTGATTCAGCACCGGATTTGCAGGAATAATTGCTAAATCTTCTGCATCTGTAACAACTTTATTATCACCATAATAACCTGTTCTTCTGTAATTTCCACGATAAGTTGACCAAGGAATTTTTGTACCTTTTGTTAATTTACAATCAATTATTAGAGCACCAGCAATTGTACCTGAGATAAAATCAAAATCACCATCACCATCAATGTCTTCAACGCTTGAAGGTCCATAAGCACTTATATCTACTGTTACCGGAGCAAATTCTACTTCTGTTCCATCATTATGGAAAGCGTAAAAATCATTGGCTACAGTAAAACAGACTAATTCAACATTATCATCATTATCAAGATCAACAGCTAAAGGTGGATTAGAGATCGATCTTGAAATATCAACTGGCCAACCCGGTAAGATATCACCATTTTGATGCATAATATAAAATTCTCCATCATCTGTTGTAAATGCAATTTCTAATTGATCATCGTTATCAAAATCTGCTGCAATAGCAGATCCGGCAACTTTTGAGTTCAGTGATTGTGTAAAAAGTATTTCACCAGCCGGGCTGATTATATGCAATTTATTATCACTTGTCCCAATTACGATCTTTTTATTATCAAGTATGATTGGAGCAGTAGCAGAAATAGCAGAAAGTTCAATTGGAAATCCGTCAATATTCTCACCATCATCTCCAAATACATATAAATTTCCATCAAGAGTAGAGATCAATATTTCACTTTTTCCATTATCATTTATATCTGCAGAAGCCATATCACAGAAAAGTGTCATTGGAAGTTCTACCGGAAAATTGGGGAAAATAATTCCATTATTATCAAATACCGATAATTTATTATCAAGATCAAATGTGACAATATCCATTTGACCATCTCCGTTTACATCGGTTATCATAGGAGTTAGAAGATTCTGAGATTCGATAGAACAACTAAAAATTTGTGAACCGGAATTATCTAGTGCATAGATATTTCCATCTCGATCTGAAATCACAAGTTCGTTTATGTTATCATTGTTAATATCTCCGTATGCAGTACTTTTCCAGATATTTGCTTCTCCAGCCCATGGAAATCCGTTTACCATCTGTGCATCCGGCTGAAGTAAATTTATGTTTGATCCTGCATCAATAATTAGAATATCTTTTTCATTATCAGCATTGAAATCACATATTATAGGATTTGATAAAACCTGAGTACTTGCAGCCCAAGGCCAATATTGTTGGAAAAGAGAAACTTCAAATTCCATTGAATAATCTTTTTCAAAGAACCCACCACCACTTACCGGAGCAGAAATATGCAATGTATAAATGTATGTGTCATAATTACAATCCTGTGGAGCTTGAATAATAAAAGCAGAACCGGTTACCGAAGATCCAACAGCAATATCACCAAAATCTACCGTTCCAGTAATTACTTCAATAGTATTATCCTCAAAAGTAATGGAAGCTGCGACATCTTCTGCATCTGCCCATCCATCTATATTTTCTAATTCTATAAATACTTCAATTTGTTCTCCGGGATTTGGAGTATTATCATTATCTCCATACAGAGAATCATCGTAAAGAACTCCTACAGGTTGGATATACGGAAATGTACCGTTAGCATATTTAACTCCAACAGAAGGATCTCCAAAAATTACAAGTTCATAATGTACCCAACGCATAACACCACTTCCCAATGCCATATTCACAAGTTCAACACGCGACTGAGATAACGATTTACCTAATTGTCGCTGATCATCATTGAACATTGCTTCAAAGAATGCTATATCATAATACTGAGAAGGACCATTAGTATTGCCCGGACTGTACCATCCATATCTTGTATTACCAATAAAAGCATATAAGCCATGCTCGGAAATCACCATATTCTCTCCGATACACTCAATAGAGGAACTTGTTGCTTCGTCAAATGCAGCAGGATAACATCCTTGAGTGTAAGCAAAACCAAAATTTATATTTGTATATGTGTTTACATAACCATTTGTCTGACCAAAAACAATGTTCTCATTTGAATGTCCCATATGATTGATCACAGAAAGACCACCATTAATTGCATCACGAACCGTTTCAGGACTATAAGTTCCTTCACGTTGATATAACCGATTAATATGATAATCATCCTCTAAACTTGGAGCCAGATCAGCAACTTCATCTTTATAATCTCCACCCCAGGTTAAGGGACTGTTGTTCAAATTCTCTCCAATTAATGTTACGATATCATCACTAACGGTCTGGTTGTCTACATAGAAAGATGTTTTATTGAAAACATTCTCAAACTCTTCTTGCGTTTCAGCTGAGATCCTGCCAACTGAAACATCAGGTAAAAGATCAACATTATCCTCTACTTCACCATATGTTCCATTTCCATTACCATCCCAGTCATTATCTAAACAGCCATAATAAAGATCACATGGCATATTGTAGTCATAAGTTCCCCATCCTGTATCGATAAATACTGTCCGTATTGGAATAATCTCATCATCACCGCCCAAAATTACATATTCCAAAGGAGTGGATGTACTTGCATAAGTTTCATAGGCATCAATAATAAAATTCTTTATCTTCTCCTGATCATTCACACCTGTATATTCGGTATAAATATCAGAAGTTAAAAATGTTGAAGTAAGAATATCGTGATCGTTTTTCCAATTCACAAAATCCTGCAAATATACTTCTCTTTCTGCATCAGTAATTACAATTACTTCATATGGATCATTAGGATCAACAAGTGTACGGGATGAGCTTGAATATGTCTTTTTATAATTATGTATATCTTCAGGATTTATGATCATTTCTTCAAGTTCAGATTTATAATTTTCGATGATCTTTTTATTTTGTGCATCATAGATATCATTATCATATTCAGAAGTAAAAGAGATCTCTGCTGATTGAAACCAAGTAATAGTTCTTGCAACAGGATTAAATTTGTATGGATAAACATTGATAATCACCAGATCATATCCCTTCACTCTCTGAGTACCCAATAGTTCATAATCCATTTCTGGGAAATTTGCATTCCTAGAATAAATTGTCTGATCTTTTAGTGTATTATCTGGTGTAGGTTTAGATATCGGTTGCATCTGTCTTACATAATCAATTTTTTTAGTACCTCTCATTTCTGTAAGATCAGTGAATTCTACATTCACGGAAGTAAGTTTCTGTCCCATTGGCAGCAGAATCTTAACTGGGATATACGGTATTGCCGGCTGACCCGGCGTCATTATTTGCGGAAGCTCATTTTGAAATGAATTTCCTACTATAACCGGTTCTTCAATTTTCAGATCTATCGCTGAAATTAATACAGGTAATATCAAAATTGCCAATAAAATTGCTTTTCTCATCTAATTCTCCTATTTCTTTTATACATAATTCAATCTTTAAAGAAGCAATTTTTGAGCCAATATTACGTCAAGTAAATAGTTGTTAGTGTATATTAATAACCTGTTTTCTTCGGAATGGTTGACAACAATTATCAAATAAAAAATATGTTCCCGTCGGGATGTAGCGCAGTTCGGTCAGCGCGTTCGGTTCGGGACCGAAAGGTCGGAGGTTCAAATCCTCTCATCCCGACCAGTTATTTCCCGTAATTCTCTAAAACTAACCCGACTCGGGTTTTATAAACTCGAGTCGAGTTAGTGAATAATCATCTTTCCGAAATCTCTTAAGAAGAAAATACTAAAGATAGGTTTCGGAAAGTTTTCTCTCGTTCTTAACTCAATTGTCGTTTCATTCCCGTGAAGTCAAATCCGAAGGTTTTAAATTATCTTGTTATGATTTCATATTGACAAATAATTTTATAATTCCAATTATCGAATTAACTTAGTTTCAAAACAATGAAGGAACTATTGGAGGAGTTATGAAGAAACAATTTTTCATGCTATTTTTTATTTTGATTATTTCAACATTAACATATGCTCAATGGAGCAATAATCCAACATTGAACAATGCGATCTGTGATCTTAGTGGTGAACAGGCAATTCCAAAAGTTGTCACAAGTTTCACAGGAGACACTTATATCGGATGGTTTTCTAATGATTCCGGTAATTACGATGTTAGACTACAAAGATTAGATTCGCAGGGAAATGAGCTGTGGGAACACAATGGAATTCTTGTAAGTGATAATCCGGCAATGACATGGTTAACTGATTGGGACATGACCGTAGATGCAGATAACCATGCTATTCTTACTTTCCAAGACATACGAAATGCTGGCAATAATAATATTTATGCATATCGAATTGCACCAGATGGAACTAGTGTTTGGGGTAATGATGGATTGGAACTTTCCAATTCTTCTATCTTTGATGCATCTCCAAAAGTTTGTGTGACTTCAACCAATAATGCTGTTATCACTTGGCAGGCAGAAAATGTTATTATCATGCAGAAAATTTCTCCTGATGGAACTCTACTTTGGGGAGATAATGGTATTACAATGAGTTGC
>JAGGWC010000208.1 GCA_021157645.1 Candidatus Cloacimonadota bacterium
ATAAATAAAAGAGCACCCAAAATGGGTGCTCTGATCTAATCTTTGTCGTATGCTTTATATTGTTATTTTAACAGGATCATCTTCATCGTTTTAGTATAATCTGCGTTCTGCATTTTATAGAAATAGATACCAGATGTTACAGATCTTCCTGCATCATTTTTACCATCCCAAACACGTGTATAAAAACCTGATGATAATTGCTCATTAACAAGTGTTTTTACTTTCTGACCTTTAACATTAAAAATCTCGAGATTTACAAACGAAGAAGTTTGTACTATAGAAAATGAAATCAATGTCTCTGGATTAAACGGATTTGGATAGTTACCAATAAGTTCAGAATTGAAAACAGGTATATTGTTATCTATAAAAGCACCCGTTGAAGCAATTATCTTAATGTCATCAATCCACCAACCGGGATCATCCAATATTTCGTCTGCTTCTACTTTAAAGCGAAGATAGACATAATGATCAACAAATTCCGGAACGAAAATGAACTCCTGAACCCAGTTATCACTGACACCGGAAAATTGAGCTAACTCTGTCCAATTTGAACCGTTGAATGAATACTCAACGACACAATTATCAAAATCATGTTCTACATAATATTTATGCCAGAATGTAAGACATACATCATTACTTACACTATTCATATTTATTGGATTTGTTGTAGCTATAGTTGCAGTAGATCCATTTTCATAAAATTCATCAGGACTATCAGTTACTGAATAATCTCCGATAATAGAGCTATCAGTTATTGCCCAATCACCCAAGATCGTCCAATTGGAAAGATCACCTTCCCAATTTTCTTCAAATACTTCAACAGCTTCGAGTAAATCAATATTCAGATCATATATTCCTGCAGGAAAATTTATTAATTGTTTAAAAGGTACACAGTTTTCTGCATAAATAATTACTTGATGTTCACCTTCATAATTTGTAAAATCAAAATTACCATTAACAACATTAATTGTATCTGCAGAAAAATACTCACCATTATCTAAAATAATAGTCGCATCTATGGGATTTCCATTTGAATTTACAGTACCACTTACGATTGATTCAGGAATTGGAGTAAGCTGAACATCTTCAGTTTTCCACATAGAACTATTTACAGTTATACTCTCAACTAATTGTTCTTCATATCCTTTTTTCACAACTCTCATCGTATAGGTTCCAGGTAACAAAGGACGCCAATACCTTCCATAAAGTTCATCGGAATTTCGAGGATCAAAATAGGATGCATCAACTTCTTCAATGATAACTTCTGCAACCAGTGGATTACCCGAATTCGCATCAGTAATATGCCCGGTTAGCATTGCTCCGGGTGCATTATAACCAAGCGCTCTATCAAGTAACCAATATGCTCCGATACTACATCTTTCACAAGTATCGTCAACTAAATATTCTGGTGGATCATTATTGGGTTGAAGGTTTTCTGTTCCACATTCAATTAGAAGCTGAATCGTTCCATGTGCTTTATAGAACCAGTCATGAGCATTCCCTTTTCTTCCTGAAGATGCATAAGGTTCATATGATCCTGAATTATCTTCCTTCATAATTAAATCAGCAACATTTTCACCAATAGTCTGGCTCAAATCAAGATCAGGAGTTGGTTTTACACTTGCCCAATTAGATGGATAATATACTTTTTGAGAAAAATTGCCGGTTCTAGAAGAATGCCAATTAATTGAGTAAATGAAGTGTTGTTGTTCTGCAAGATTTCTTATTGCTTGCGTTCCGCCTTCAGAAAACGGAGCGGGTCCACGATAATAATCGTTCCATTCTTCAGGACCACCTACTCCCCACTTATCACCATGAATCCAATTGAAACCATAATTTCTATTAGGATCTACTCCGTCTATATCCCCACCGGCTCCAACTTCATAATCAAATACACCATTATTTTCGTAATCTCTTTTGTTCTTTCTATAAGTCAGATCCCAACCATCCATTACAACCTGTAAACCTTCCGGATTATAAGTTGGAACAAACCACATTTCCAAGTTATCAAGCCAAACATTATAAGGATCGAGCATTCTATTAGCTACAATTTCCTGTATCATGTACATTGTAATCTCAACTCCTAGAATTTCCTCGGCATGACACTGTCCTGCATACATTACAGCTGGTTCATCCTCATCGATTCCAACATTATTTGATAGCTTAACTGCATAAATTGGAATTGGATCTTGATAGGGATCTGCACCTAAGGTGCTTCCAATAACATGTACAGAAACAATATCAGGATGATTTGTTTGCAGTTCACTAATTTCTTGAATTATTTCTTCATACGTATGATAGCGTGGATCCAGCACTACTTGTGCAGAAAGACCAGCGACAAATAATACTAATAAAACCATAATTAATTGTTTCATAATTTACCTCATTAAACGAATATTAACCATTCCGAAGATTATTATTTTAAAAGAATCATTTTTTTAACGCTTGTATAATCACCATTTCCACTTTCTGAGTCAAAGTTAGAAAAATAAATACCACTGGAAACACTCTTACCTGAATTATTTGTTCCATTCCAAACCACGCTATGATATCCAGTTTGCAATTTATCATTAACCAGTGTTTTTACTTTCTGCCCACGAACATTGTAGATAGTAAGTGAAACAAAGGAATCAGCTATCAAGCTGAAATCTATAGTCGTTGTTGGATTAAATGGATTTGGGTAATTCTGCATTAAAGAATTACTCGGATGATGAATTTGAGGATCATCAGCTCCAGATTCAGGTTCAAATTTAACCTTTTGAATATACACATTATAAATATCAGTTTTCCCACTTGAACGTGTATCTTGCCAAATCACAAATGAGTATTCACCATCATTTACAGCCTTTGGTACATTCTGATTTCTTATTTCGCTGCAAATAGTAAGTCCATCGTTAGACCATGTCATTTCACCATTTTCATCGAGCATTTGCCCTAATAATTCAGATTCAGATTCATTGGAGTAATCTTCCCAGAATACCATAAAATCTGTACCATCACTAACCAAATATGGTGCTTGCTGATTGCTGTTCCCAACAATAACTTCTACACCATCAGCCTGCCAAATCTCGTTTCCATCTAAATCAAATTTCTGCATATAAACATCCCAGAAAACACCGGAACGGAAATCTTCCCAAACAATGTAAATTGCATCATCATAAATCATATTAGAAAAATTCTGATCATTATCATAATCAATAAGCGGGATTCCACCATCTTCCCAAAGTACTGTCCCTTCAGGAGTTACAATTTGTCCATAGATGTCTTTACTATCATTCCGATAATCATCCCAAACAATCAATAAACCTTCAGGAATTTCCATTATTTTAGCATTATTCTGATTGCCATCTTCTACACATACATCCAAACCTTCAGTATCCCAACCAGTTGCAGGATCACCATTTTCATCCACTTTAATGCAAAATATGTTCGTGTTATATCCGACACTCCGCCACACATAATAATTGTGAGAAACATCACTCAGTTTATCATTACCAACTCTATCGACTATAGTTTTACCGCCTGTTCCCCATTCCAAATTACCATCAACAATTTTCTGACCTATAATACGGGAATCACTTGCAACAGCGAAGTCTTCCCATCCCACATAATATTCAAGGATTGAATTATTATCCA
>JAGGWC010000130.1 GCA_021157645.1 Candidatus Cloacimonadota bacterium
CTATTGATCTCTCCTTATAAATGGGAGCTAAGCGGAATTAAAAATCAAATACATAGTTCCAAACTTGACCTAACATTAATAAGTTTTTAATTCTCCAATTGCTTCTTCAACAGCATGGAGAACAACTCTTTCTTTCACTGCTTTCATCATATTATTGTGATCATTAAAAAGTGGTCTATCCACATCGAGATGATCTACAATTTTTCTAACAGCTTTATGTGCAACCCGAGTTCCTTTTCCTGGCGTATAATCTCTAAAATCGAGAGCTTGAGCAGCTGCGATAAATTCAATTCCTAAAATACCATAAGCATTATCGAGGATCTTTCTTGTTTTAAGCGAAGTATTCATTCCCATGCTTACAAAATCTTCCTGATCTGCTGCTGCTGGAATTGACTGAATAGAAGCGGGTGCAGATAAAATTTTATTCTCAACTATCAACATATCGGCAGTATATTGACTAAGCATATGCCCAGAATACATTCCAGCACCTTTTGTTAAGAAGGCTGGTAATCCAGCGCTTAAAGCAGGATTCAAGAGACGATTCAATCTTCGCTCTGATATAACGCAAACCATTGTGATAACACTCCCCAACATATCTACAGGAACACTGACGGGTGATCCTTGGAAATTTGCTCCGGTAAGAACAATGCCATCTTCCGGTAAGAAAATAGGATTATCACCAACTCCATTTAATTCGATTTCAACCTGACTTCGAGTCCAACGTAACTGGTCTCTTGCTGCTCCCAGAACTTGAGGAGTTGAGCGCATACTATAAGCATCCTGAACTCGCACTTTCATGCCTTTAAGCAAATCCGAATCTTCAATAACTTTTTTAATATTTCCTGCAGATGTTATTGCTCCCTGGAAACCACGAAGTTTATGAAGTCGTTCATCATAAGGTTTAAGATTTGCCATAAGTGCTTCCAAAGTCATTGCTGCTGCAATTTCAGCCTGCTTAAAAAATCTCTCTGTTTCATAAATTATCAGAGCTGACATAGCAGTGAGGAGATTACTCCCATTAATTGTGGCAAGACCATCCCTTGCTTCTAATCCGGGAATTTCGATTCCTGCTTTTGCCAGAGCTTCTTTGCCGGAATATCTTTTCCCTTTATAAAATGCTTCACCTTCACCCATCATAAGAAGAGCTATCTGACTCATCGGAGCAAGATCACCACTTGCACCAACACTTCCCTTTTCACAAACTGCAGGAGTAACACCTTTATTCAGCATTTCAATGAGTGTTTGTGTGATTATCGGACGGCATCCGGAATGACCATTAGCATGAACGTTGATACGTCCTAACATTGCTCCACGAACGTGTTCGATTGGGCAAGGTTCACCAATTCCGGCTGAATGATTATAAATTAGATATTTTTGAAATTGCTTGATCTGATCACCGGTTAATACAACTTCAGAAAATTCACCAATACCAGTGTTGACGCCATACATTATTTCACCTTCTTTAAGCTTCTGCTCAATAAAGGCTCTGCAAGTAACAATTCTTTTAAGTGCATCAGAATGCAACTCTACTTTTTCTTTTCCATATGCGACATTATAGACATCCTCAATTCTTAGATCATTTCCTGTGATAACAACAGACATTTTTTTCCTCCTAATATATATTTTAAAATTTATATTGTAATGTGAAAATTGGATTCATATTATTATCAAGCTGTACTTGAGCGTTTAAATTTTTTAAACGAGAACTAACCCTGAATGCATTTAGTGCACTAATAATATGATTAGCAATAACTGCTCCGGTAATAGCTTTGGCATAATCGCCATATTGAGTGATTCTTTTCCGTAGAATTGAGTATTTATTTTGTTTGATTGAATCATCCCATCCCCAATATTCATCATCAGAATATTCATTCTCTTCAATATATTGGGTTTGAGCTTCCTGGTCATCAGGGAATCTAGCTTTAGCAATTTCTACAATATAAGCGTTATATCCACCCGTATTAAAACCTGAGTTCATATAGCGTGACAAATGATAATAATATTCATCTGCAATATCTATATTGGGATTGATATGGGCATATTTTACAGCATAATTAAATGATGCTTTTGCTTTTAGATCAGCTTCTTCTAAAAAATAGAACCGGGATGATAGAAGCACAATTTCTGATGCTAGAAAAATCAATCCAGTCTTATTACCTGCGGCAAGTTCTCCCCAACCAGGGATTAATGCAGAACGTAACATATGAGTTTTAATGTTAACCTCTTTTGCTACTGTAAAAGAAGTAATTGATATAAGTATTAAAATTAATAATACTTTTCGATTAAAAACGGTATTCATAATTAATATTCATTCCTTTTTTATTCCAATCCGGCTGGACTGATAATTTGCCAAGATACTGTCTCGAGCGGTTAAACTTTTTTACTTCCATAGCTGAATCAATAATACTTATGATCCTGTTCAAAATTGCTGCTGCAAAAGCAAAATTCGAGTATATCTCATAATCCTGTTTTTTTAATCTGAGTTTAATATATTCTGACCATTCGCTATTGTTATCCCAATGCCAAGAGCTTTCTTCAGGAATCAAGTATGTTTCCAAATATTCTTCATATCCTTCAGGATCACTATTATAAATTATAAAATAGTTTCGTGCATCACGTATAATATCATCATTGTATTCTTCACTACTTGTATAATTTTGAATAAGCTGATAATAAG
>JAGGWC010000101.1 GCA_021157645.1 Candidatus Cloacimonadota bacterium
ATAGTTGCCATGCGGACATTGATATCCCACCTGTAAATTGTGAAAGCAAGATAGGGTGAAATAATTTGTGGAACAACGCCAAATATCCAGGTTTGAAGTGTATTTGCTCCTGTTGCTTTGATCGCTTCCACCGGGCCAGTATCAATATTTTCGATCTGCTCGGAATAAAGTTTGGTTAAAGAAGCGATCGAATGTATCATAAGTGCCAGCATACCGGCAAAGGGACCGATTCCCACCCACACACTGAAAATGATTGCCCACACAATTGCTTCGATAGAACGAAAAACAGTAGCAATCGTTCGCACAATAATATAGACAGTATTTCCCAAGAATGTTCGCGGCATCAAATTGCGAGCAGCAAAAAAGCTTAATACAAAAGCAAGAGGAATTGCAAAAATCGTGGCAAGCAATGCCAAGTAAATAGTTTCTGCAAGAGCTGTTAGGCATATAATAAGAATATCCATATTCGGATTAAAAATTCCGCTTAAAATGCCACCTGCATTTTGAAATTTAGCAAATAGTTTGTAAAGATCAATTTCTACCATGTTCCAACCAACTACAAATGTGATGAGTAGTATAAAAAAGACTGACCAACCCCAGAAAGTTTTTTGCCATTTATTATCTGTTTTACTTGTGGGAAGAAATATCTTTCTACCAACAGATATACCCATAAAAAAGGTTATTAATCCTATTGCAATACCAAATATCACTACATAATTGCTAGAAATCATTATTTCAAACCAGTGATTTGTCAGAAAGGAAATACATCCGGAAATATATATCCAGAATAACAAATCGATAAGTATTGCCTGCAATTTTAATTTAAATTTATTTTGTTTTTTCATCTGATTTCAACCTCCTCTGCATCTTCGCCGTAAATTTCTTTGAATTTCTTATTATCAATTTCCAGGGGAGTACCGTCGAATACTATTTTACCACCTTTTAAAGCAATCACTCGTGTACCATATTTCCTGGCAAGACTAAGAAAGTGAAGAGAACAAACAACGGTCATCTTATCTTTTTTATTTAATTCTCCTAAGTATTGCATCACAGAATCGGCAGTAGAAGGATCAAGGCTGGCAACAGGTTCATCAGCTAAAATAATTTTAGGGTTCTGCATCAATGCACGTGCAATTGCCACACGTTGCTGCTGTCCACCACTCAAATTTCTGGTTTTTTTATCAGCAAATTCTTTCAATCCAACACGTTTTAAATTCTCTAAGGCAGTTTTCACATCATCTTTGTGTTGAGCAAAAGTGAGAGAATGAATCAATGAAGAGTATCCCAACTTTCCTGTTAAAACGTTTGTAAGTGAACTTAAATTTTTTATCAAGTTAAATTGTTGAAATATCATTCCAATTTTTCGACGGATATAACGAAGCTTTTGCCCTTTTGCTCCAACTACATTTTCTCCTTCGATATAAATTTCACCGGATGTAGGTTCGATAAGGCGATTCATACAACGAAGCAAAGTAGATTTACCTGAGCCGGAAAGACCTAACAGAATACAGAATTCACCTTCTTTAACTTCCAAATCAATGCCCTTGAGTGCATGTGTTCCAGTGGCATAAACCTTATGCAGGCTTTTTAATTCGATTATATTTTTCATAATTTTCCTTTTTTTGCAATGTTGAATTTCTCATCCCGAGGAATCCAGATTGTTTTTTTATTCTTGTTCATAAGTTGGTCTTAGGAACATAATTAAATAGGAAGTTAAACTTCCTATACAACAACATTACAAAGTACAACTTCGTAATGAGAAAATATCGGAACGAATAATCAACATTGAAAGACATCAATTATTTTACTAATTCAGAAGCATCTCTACCGATTGCTTTTAAAGTCTGACGTACTACTTCATAATCAGCATCCGTGGCACGTACAAAATTATCTATATCCAACAAATTCACTAAAGTTTTATGACCTTCTTCAGTATTAGCATATTCCAATAATGCATCTACAATTTTTTTCTTCATATCTTTTGGGAAATTTTTACGGAATGTAACCGTATCATTAGGAATCCAATCTGTAAAACCAATTATTTTGATTTTTTCCATTACATCTGGATAAGTTTCGATAACAGCCCGACGTGCATCACGAGGTCCATCATCACCTTCAGGAGCCCAGAATGTGCAACCTGCATCTGCTTTACCATCATATACCGCCAGAATAGTCTGAGGATGACCTCCGGCAAAGAAATATTTTTCTGGTTTAATACCTTTTCTAGCAAGCAATGCAGAGGGATACATAAAACCAGAAGTAGAGGCAGCATCAGTGTAAGCAATGATTTTCCCATCAATATCTTCTATACTGTTAATTCCACTATTTGTTTGAGTTATAAATTGTCCTTTATATTTATCCAATCCTTTTCGAACCGCTGTTAAAGCTACTTCAGCTCCAAATTTTTGATTTGCTAAAACGTATGCAAAAGTAGCAAGCCAGGCAATATCAGTTTCATCGGTTCCCATCGCCTCAATCACAGAAGCATAGCTGGTTGGAACTGCAACTTTGAAATAATATCCCGTTTTTTCTGTAATGTAATCTGCTACTTCCTTGCCGCTTGTTACGATCTTTCCAGCTTCCATGGATGGAACAAAATACATTTTTATCGGATTCTTCTTTGTTCCCAATTCCGCCTGTGGTGCACAGCTAAAAACAAACAAAACAATAAATAGTAAAAATACTTTAATAAATTTCATCTTCAATCTCCTTTATTCAATAATTTTTTTCAATTTTGCTAAATCATCAATTTCATAAGTAGGAATTATCCCACTTTTATTGTGACGTTTATTTGGATTGAACCAACATGTGTCAATTCCAAAATCATTTCCACCCTTAATATCCGAAGTTAAATTGTCTCCAATTATTATCGTAGAATCTTTGTGAGGAAGCTTCTCAAAGATATGTTCGAAAAATTCTGGATTTGGTTTTGGATGTCCGATTTCCTCAGAAATAAATGTATGTTGGAAATATCCTGCAATATCTGAATTAACAAAACGTGGATTTTGTACATCGGCAATTCCATTTGTAGCAAGAGCAAGTTCACACTTTCCGAATAAAAAACTGACTATTTCTTTAGCTCCTGGAAGAAGATAAGTTCCTTCGGAAAGATATTTCAGATAGATTGGACTTATCACTTCGGGGTCAAGTTGTAAATTCTCTTTAGAAAAAAATTTTCGAAAACGCTCAATCCGTAATTTTTCAGAAGTTATTTTCTTTTGCTCAAAATCCCTCCAAATTGCCATGTTGATAATTTCATATTCTTTGTGTAATTGCTTTAGATTTTCAGTGACCCCAAATTGTTTAAATGTTTTCTTAAACGCTTCCAATTCTGCTGTATCAAAATCAAAGAGTGTTCCGTCAGCATCGAATAAAACTAATTTATATTTCATCAAATCTCATTATTTTAGAAGTATCATTTTGCTTTTAGCTTCTACTTTTCCATCAATTTCTAATCGATAGAAATAGATTCCACTGGAAGCAGGTTTGTTGTTATTATCGGAGCCATTCCAAACAATACTGTAATTATTTCCCCCTCGTCCTTCGAC
>JAGGWC010000201.1 GCA_021157645.1 Candidatus Cloacimonadota bacterium
ATTGATAACTACGGTACCGATCCTGAAATTACTTATAATGTTAACAACACTCAAATTTGGTTTGTTCCTCTTGTGAATCCGAATGGACATAAAATTGTTACAGAAGAAATTGAGTTGATGTGGCGTAAGAATATTTGTGATAATAATGCAAATGGCTCGATTGATGTAAGCGGATATTATGCTCAAGATGGTACTGATCCAAACAGAAATTACGGATGGGAATGGGGTGGTGCCAGCACAAATTGGGAAAGTGAAACTTATCAGGGAACTTCTGCTTTTTCCGAACCTGAAATTCAAGCAGTAAAAAATCTAATTGATTCACATCATTTTATTGCAGGTATCAGTTATCATAGTTATAGCGAATTGGTTCTTTTCCCATTTGGTTATGCTAATGGTGTAGTTGCACCTGATCACGATGCTTTAGAAGAACTTGCAATTGACATGGCAACAACCATTGAAGGACAAAATGGTGGATATTACACTCCTCAATCTGCCTGGGAATTATATCCCTGCACGGGAACTACCGATGATTATTCTTATGGAGAACATGGTATTTTTGGTTTTACGATTGAGCTTGCTACAGAGTTTATTCCACCTGCCGGAGAGATAGGTGAAATTTGTGAAAATAATATTGAAGCAGCCATGATACTTTTGGATCGAGTAAATCATTCTACCCTTATCGGACACATCACAAATGCGAATACAGGTGAAATAGTGGAAGCACAGATATTCATCAATGGAATTGATAACACCGGAGTTTACCGTGAACCTTATACCAGCGATGAAGAATTTGGAAGTTATTACCGTTTTCTAACAAATGGTTCCTATGATGTTACATATTCAGCCTATGGTTATGATTCACAAACATTTGAAGATGTTCTAATCAATGATGATGTTACTTTACTTGAAGTTGCCTTGATCCCTTCCAGCGAAACAATAGATTTATCTGGAGTAGTTACTGATGGTGATACAGGTGATCCTATTGCAAATGCTACGGTAGCAATACAAGATCTTGAAATTCCACCTGTCACAACAAATGATTATGGTGAATACATAATAGAAGATCTTTATGAATTCAACTATTCCATTGCTGTTTACAGCCCTGTTTATGCCGGAGTTTTAGAACAGCATTTTGTAACTGCTTCAAACAATATTATAGATTTTGAATTGTATGCAATACCTGATGGCACTTTTGAGAGTGGAGAATTTGCAAGTAGTTGGAATTTATCTGGTAATAATAATTGGGTAATAGATGATTTAACCGTTTTCTCAGGAAATTACTCAGCGAAATCCGGTATGATTTCTGACAATCAGACATCTTTACTTTCCATTTCACTTTATGTTCAAGAAGAGAGTGAGATATCTTTCTATCAAAAAGTTTCATCAGAAACCAATTATGATTACCTTCGTTTTTACATAGATGATGAATTACAGGATAGTTGGAGTGGAAATGGTAGTTGGGAATTTGAAACTTTCATAGTGGGATCCGGATTTAAAACTTTTAAATGGGAATATTACAAAGATGGAGGAGTATCATCATATCAAGATTGCGGGTGGATCGATGAGATAATATTCCCTATAACTTCTGTATTAGTAACTCCTGACGAGAATGGAACTCCAGAACTCACAAAATTCAATGGAAATTATCCTAATCCGTTTAACCCAACGACTACATTCAGTTATAATTTAGCAAGAGAATCTAAAGTTGCTTTAACTTTATTCAATATCAAAGGGCAGAAGATTAAAACTTTGGTAAGTGAAGACCAGTCAGCCGGAAGTCATCATGTTATATGGGATGGAACTAATGATCATGGTAAGAAAGTTTCTACCGGTATTTATTTCTCCCATTGTGACGTTAAAGATAATGGTGGAGATTTTACCAGTGTGAAGAAAATTATTCTTTTGAAATAATAAAAAAAGATAAATAAATAAAAAATTGGAGGAAATAAGGATGAAGAAAACAACGTTAATGATTATTGTATTAGTTGCTTTAACTACTATAGCATTTGCATCACAAGTTATCAGCTATAATGATAGTTGGTCAGAAGCTGGTATTAGTTTAGAGCAAAGAAATGGTTCTGGTGTTACAGTGAATTATTCTATCAAAGAATTTTCACTTGCTGACATCCAAATTAATGGTGAGGATTTGGTAAATATACTTTTACCCGAAGTAATGTTACAAAACGATGAAGGTGCACCAAACCTTGCAGGGAATGGTCGCTATATAGCTATTCCCCAGGGATCGACAGTAGCACTTCGCATTTTGGACAGCCGTACTGAAACTTTCTACAATGTAGAAGTTGCACCTGCTCCGCGTATTCCACTCGATACAGATGATAATCCACTTGAGTATAACAGAAATCAAAATATCTATTCTAAAAATGCATTCTATCCTGCAAATCCGGTTACATTGGGTAAGCAAACTCAGATGCGTGGTGTAGATGTGGTAATGTTAGGAATAACACCATTCCAGTATAATCCGGTTACAAAAGAACTTATTGTTTATCGTGATCTGC
>JAGGWC010000143.1 GCA_021157645.1 Candidatus Cloacimonadota bacterium
AGCTTTTATACAAAAATTTCCTGTGTTTTGGAATCCTGACGGATCGTCATAATCATAGAAATCAAGCCAGTCTCCACCATTTTTGTAGTAGCTTTCTTCAGGATTGGCAGAAGATATTACAATAGTACGATAACTGGCTCCCAGCAATACCGGAATATCAGATGTCCTGTCATAAGGATGACCACCGTCTGAAAGAGATAAATAAACATAGAAGTCATCTCCTTCTGTTACCGAAATGCCTGTATCTAAATTTACTGTATGAAATCCTGCATGATCATAACTACCGGAAATAGTTGCAAGTTCATTTGTAAGATCGATTCCGTCAAAATCATCATAAATTCTTACAATATAATCCACATAATCTATAGCAGTAAAGAAACTCACAGACTCAATCATTTGAGTTCCGGTTGCTTCAAAAGCATTGAATGCTTCTGTTGCTATTGACAGTGTATCGCGCCATCCGTGATAATCGTGATAATATATATTATCGTATGCTATTGGTTCTACATTTTGAAAAGATATTGCACCCATTTCTATATTTCGGCAGGAATGTTTATCATAATATGAAATCCAGAAATAACCGCTATTCCCCCAACTTGATCCCCAACTGTTTCTTGCCAGCCAGGCTCCGGGCAATGGAGCTTGAGTTGCATGATCATCATCCCAACCTATAATGGAAACTGCATGATTTGGATCATCCGGATTTGATGGTGGTTGATAATGATTATAATTTGAAATAAATGCACCATTATATGATATACAGGTTCCCAAAATTCCATTATCTATTATTGTTTGTTTTATCACATCTATATTCGAAAGATCATCTTCCAAAATATACCATTCCACATCTCTTGGATAAAAATAGTGATAACTTGATAACCATCTAGCTGGAGATGTAGCATTACCTGTGTAGGGTGCATCTATTTCGCGAACTGCACCTTCCCCACGGGAAAGATAGGCAGTTGTAACGCGATAATCTCCACCCATATGAACTTCTAAACCACCACCTGTGGGTGGATCTGTATCATCATTATTGTGCTGGTTAAATCCGTTCCACCAATCAAGATGTCGTTCAGCAAGATTTGGTTCCCCTGTTTCCCCGGCAGTAGTCCATGCACCGGTCATCATTAGGTTACCTTCCATAGATGCATAAGCACCAAACGTCCAACATGTACCATATTGTCCTTGGTTTCTAACTCCTGGAACATAATTATTACCGTTCACGTTTCGTAGATCATAAGCATCCGCCATAAGAAGTAATGATGTGATAAGTAGTAAGATAATAAATAAATTTTTCAACATTGTTTCCTCCAAGTTTTTTTATTTTATCAATCTTTATTTATGCATAAAATATTCCAGATAATAAATTTAATTGTTTATTAATAAGTCAAATAAAAGATTTTATTGGAACAAATTTGGATTCTATTTTCATTCTAAACAGGGATTTGGAAACAAGATGATATTCCAACTCAATCTCCCTTTGTAATGGGGAACAAAAGGGGGTTAATTTTATATTTCTTTTAACCCCTTTGTCCGTTGAACAACGGACATCTCCCCTTAACAAGGGGAGCATAAAAAAAAAGGGGAAGCCAGAAAGCTTCCCCAAAAGTAACAATGATGTATCTATTTAGAAAGTAATATTCAATCCAGCATTAAATGTTCGTGGAGCACCAAAGAAAACTTCGGCATCATCTGCATCATGATCTCCGTCAAAACCATTGTAATGGCTATTATCTGTAGCATCTTGAACAAAGACTGCATCGAGTACATTGAACAAATGAGCAAATACGGATACATTTACACCTTTGAAATTAACAGGAAGCAGGTAATCCATATGAATATCAAACTTACTATAAGCCGGCATTTTCCAACTTTGAGTTGTATCATCCGGATCAGTTCTGCCAAATGCATCCCATGCTGCATAGTGATCACGATAATGCTGAACCACAAACTGAGTTTTAAGACCATCTATTGGGAAAATTGATGTTCCAAATGATAGTTGAGTTTGTGGAGCATCACCAACCTTTAGCCCATCGACATATATATTTAATGTGTCAATTTCATTAAAGCCAGCTGAAGAGTAATTATCATAAGTAGCAGTTACATCATTTGTATAAATCCAGTTCCCTAACGAAGCAGAAATATCAAATTGAAGCATATATGTTGGTCTGTAGCTTGTCTCTAATTCAACGCCCCAATGTCGTGAATTCAATCCATTGATAAAGACGATACCTTCTTCTCCCTCTGGGTTTGTAACACCTTGAGATTTAGATTTATCTTCCCAAACAGTATAATAGAAGTTTGATTTCGTCTTAAAAAGCCCATCAAATGCACTATAGTTCCAACCAGCTTCTAGTGAAGTGAATTTTTCATTTTTAGGATTTTCAGCTTTAGTGCCATTATAGTCATCAATTACATCATCAAATATAGGAACTTTAGATACATAACCGGCATTACCAAATACATCAATATTTTCAGTAAGCTTATAGCTTGATCCTCCTTTTATTTGAAAACCATTAATCCAATCTGTTTCTGCTGTTAACTCTTCACCATCACCAACATCTTTGAAGTGGTTTACATAGTAATATTTTATTCTTGATAATCCAATCATAGAATATGATGTCATGTCATCTAATGTGATTTCACCTTGAACATAACCACCTAGCCAGTCTACATTATTAGTGAAGTGATAAGCAATTTTATCACCAAGACCTTTTTCGTAATCAGCTGCTTCATCAAAATCATTACCATCATAATAGTAATATTCTCCACCTAAAAGATCACGAACTTCTCTAAAGTGATCGATTTCGGCAGTTCTCCAGTCAAACCCAACAGATGTTTTGAAATTTTCATTAACTGTAAAATATGCTTTAGAAATTGCTCCAACGGTCCACTGATTATTTACACTGTTACGCAGAATACCGAATGAACCCGTACTTGAAGTATCATTTTCAGCAATAGTCGCATCCCAATCAGGAGTTCTTGTAGGAGTAGAATAATCCCATTCTATACTTCCATAGGTTCCAGTTCCTCCACCTTTACCACCAGAATAATAAAGAATTGAATACATATTCAGGCGTTCATTTAGTTTTGTATACCAGTTCAGATTAATCTGTGGTTTATGATAGAAGTTTTCTCTTTCATTAATGAAACCTTCATCATGACGATCGTGCTCAGCACCATTCCACCATTGTTGTCCTTCATAAGACGAACTTACACTGCCCCAGTTCTGACTATATTCACGTCCACCCTCTGGAAAATTTTCAAACACATCAGGAGTTCCAGATGAGTCAGCATCAACTAAGTTATATTCACCAAGATCTTCTGCGTATTCTCGATCATAAACTGCGATGTTTTGTTTGTAAAGATTCTGACCGTGTCTTTGGGGAGCACCAACAACATATAATTCAATTTTATTATTATTGTTGATATTAAATCCTGAACTTAAATAATAAGCCCAAGCATCTGTCCATGTTTTATCAACAACTCCATCACCTGATTTTCTTACACCACCACCGCTAATAGCAAATTTATTGTTAATTAAACCTGAGCTTGCCATAAAAGTAGTCTTCATGAAAGCACCATTTCCAAACTCTTGTTTTACTTTTACTCCCTTCTTTAATGCAGTAGGATCAGTAATGATGTTCATAGTTCCACCAATTGATGGTGCAGCAAGGTTAACAGCACTTAAACCTCTTTGCATCTGAATAGAAGAAGTTGCATCACCAACGCCATCCCAGTTTGACCAATATACCCAGCCGTTTTCCATATCATTAACAGGAACACCATTGATCATAATAGCAACGTTTTTTTGATCAAAACCTCTAACATTTACGCGTGCATCACCTGCACCACCGCCTTGATCAGTAGCATAAACACTAGGGGTTGTTGTAAGCACAAGAGGAATATCTCTAGAACCAAGCATAGTTGTCATTGCTTCTTTATCCATATCTGTAAAAGCAACAGGTGTTTGTCTCTCTTTAGCACGTTCAGAAACAATGTTAATTCCTTCAATGCCAATTGATTCAACAACAAGTTTAACGTTAACAATTACTGTTTCATTTTCTACAACTTCAGCTTCCAGGGTTTTAGTTCCATAACCCATATAACGAAATTGAACTTCAATCATTCCAACAGGAACATCAATAAGCGTGAAAGTACCATTATCTTTTGTGTAGGTACCTTGATCTGTGCCAACTAATATCACTGCAGCATTAGCAAGTGGCTGCCCACTGTTCTCGATAGTAACCCGCCCGGCAA
>JAGGWC010000210.1 GCA_021157645.1 Candidatus Cloacimonadota bacterium
AATCAGGAGTTGAAGGACTTGTTCATGTTTCAGAAATGAGTTGGACAAAAAAAATAAAGCATCCCAAACAAATGTTTAAAAAGGGAGATTCAATAAAAGCTATTGTTCTTTCTACTTCTAAAGAAGAGAGAAGGATCTCACTCGGTGTTAAGCAGATGGAAGCAAATCCTTGGCTTACAATTGAAGATAGATATCCAGTTGGAACTAAGATCAAAGGTATCGTGAGAAGCATAACTCCTTTTGGTGTATTTGTTGAAATCGAAGAAGATATAGAAGGTTTGATACACATTTCTGATATTTCATGGACAAAGCGTATTTATCATCCAAAAGAAGTATTAAAGAAGGGTGACAAACTTGATGTGAAAGTTCTTTCAATTGATAAAACTTTACACAGAATTGCTCTGGGTATCAAACAATTACATATAGATCCATGGGATAATCTTGATCAGAGACTTCCAATTAATACAGAAGTTAAGGCAAAAATTGTAAAGATCATTGCTAAAGGTGTTTTGGTTGATGTTTCAGTTGGTGAAAACTCTGTTGAAGGATTTATTCCTCTTTCACATCTTGCAATTCCCGGACTCAAAAAAGCTGGAATGGCTTTTGAAGTAGATGAAGAATTACCACTTAAAGTTATTGAACTTGATCTGGAAAACAGGCGCTTAATCTTAAGCGTAAAAGCATATTTCTTTGCTCGAGATAAAGATGAGTTTAATGAATTTGTGGAAGAACATCAAAAAAGAGTAAACAAAAAATCTGAAAAGAGAAAAGTTATAAAAGAAAATCTTGTAAACGAAGAAAAGAAAGAATCTAAGAAAGAAGTAATTGCAAAAACAAAAGATGAAGCAGAAACAAAAGTAATTGAAGAGACTATTAAAGTTGAGGCTGAGATTAAAAAAGAAGAGCCTGTTTCTGAAGAAGTAGTAGAAGAAAAAGTTAAAGAAGTTAAAGCTGAAATAGAGCCTGAGGTGACAGAAGATGTTGTCGAAGTAGAAATAGAAATTTCACCAGATAAAGAAAAGTCAGTTGAAAATGAAGTTAAAAAAATAGATGCTGAAAAAGCAGAAAATGAAAAAGTAGAAGAAGTAATTGAAGAAGCAAAGGAAGATGAATAACGTAACTGTTATTTTTTTAAATAAGTAATAAAAAATAGGCCAGCAAAAGCTGGTCTATCTTTTTATGTGGAAGGGAAAAGAAATGACTAAACCAACGGGCTCATTTTTTAAAAATAATGAACAAATATTTCTAATTGGATTTATGGGAGTTGGAAAAACTTATCTGGGTGAAAAATTAGCAGATAAATTAAATTTGGAGTTCCATGATATCGATCGTGAAATAGAGAAAAAGGCAGAGCTTAATGTTAATGATATTTTTAAAATAAAGGGCGAAAAGATATTTCGTGAATTGGAAGCAGAGATATTAAAAAAATGGAATAAACCAGGAGTAATATCAACCGGTGGTGGAATAATAGAATTGCAGGAAAATCGTGACATTATCAAAACAAAAAAAACTATCTGGTTAAATCCTTCATGGCAAATTATCAAATCAAGAATTTTTAATTCATATCGTCCCTTAGTTCTCAATCGAAGCGAAGAAGAACTCTATAAATTGTGGGATCTACGGAAAAAATTTTATAGACAATGCGCAGATATTGAATTTACAAAAAGCAGTTTACAAGAATTATTAGAATTATTGAATTAATGGTATGTCAGCTTAAATGACTCAAAGAAAACAATAAAATAATATGCCCTGTTTACACAAGACATATTATAATTTATCATTAATATTACTTATTTCAAAAGGATTATTTTCTTAACACTTGTGTAATCACCACCGTCACTATCTGCGTTAAAATAGTTGAAGTAAACTCCACTCGGTAAACTCTTACCAGAATCATCTTGTCCATTCCAAACTATTGAATGATATCCAATTTGCATATTCTCATTGATCAGTGTTTTCACTTTCTGACCTCGAATATTGTAAATATTGAGTGATACTTTAGAATCAGTTTTAAGGCTGAATTTAATATTAGTCGTAGGATTGAAAGGGTTTGGATAGTTACCGATGAGAGAAGTCGTGGCGGGGATAATAATATCATCCGTATTAGTCTGGACATGTTCTATGACAGCATCTGTGGAAAGAGCTGATTGATAGCCTCCACTGTATACGGCTCTTACATTGTAACAATATGTTCCATTTGGAACATTAGTATCCAAATAGGAAGTCTCCATGATGTCATCAGCGACCATAATCATATTACGATATAGTTTATAATGAGAAAAATCTCTACTTGCAGGTTCATCCCATGTTATTAGAATGTCTGCACATTGGGTTACAGCTATGGGATTTTGAGGTGCTGCAAGAAATATCGTTACAGGTTCAACATTGGATGGAACAGATTCTCCCGCATTGAATAGAGCGGTAACATAATATTCATAATCACCAGGAGCGAGTGTGATATCGCTATAAGTGAGTACTGTAAGGTCAGTGATTTCAGCTATCATTAGATTATCTTTGTAAATTTTGTAACCCGTAAGATTCCTAGTTCCACCTGGCTGTTCCCAAATAAGAATTACATCATTGAAATTTTGGATTTCAGCTGAAAGATTTTCTGGAGGAAACGTTGGTGCATATGCTTCTATCGAGAAACTGCTGAACCACGTTTCTTCTGCAACTATCTCCATTTCAAAAGAGACCATGTGACTATCAGGAATATCTTCAGCAGCTTCAATTGTAAACGCACCGGCAACTGAGGCAATGCTACCGGCTGCAACGTTACCAAAATTCTCAGTATTATCAATAATAGTTATATAAGGATCTGTTGAAGAAATAGTAACTATAGCATTTGTTGCTTGACCAGTTCCTAAATTTTCAATATTCATATCAAGAGCTACTATCTCTCCATTCTCAAGTAATCCATTCCCATTGCCATTATTTGTATCATCGATAGCATAACTTTCGAATATAACATAAGGTCCT
>JAGGWC010000044.1 GCA_021157645.1 Candidatus Cloacimonadota bacterium
ACTCACTTCCAGCCAACCTGCAAATTGAGATGAATCTATGATCGCCAGTTCACAGTTCAGATCGGATTCACCGATATTTGAAAGAATCATTATTCCTTCATGGATCTGGTTAGAAGTGATGGTGAGATCAATGAAAAGCGGATTGCAATGAATTGCAGGAGGTAAAATACATTCAGAAGACAAAGGGATAAGCAATTCAGGTGTATCAGAATCATTACTAAAAATTGTCAATTCGCCAAAATACTGTCCAGGTTCATCAATTTCAAATTCAATTTCCAGAACTTGTTGTTCTGAATTAGCTAACGCGAATTCTGTAGAACCAAGATAATCAAATCCTTCACCTGCTATATTAATATCAGTTATCAAAAGTGTGTCCAATCCTGAATTTGAGATTACTAATTGATGTGTATATTCATAATCTGGATAAGTAATCCCAAAATCTAGTTCATATTCTGAAGCAAAAATATTTGGTAATGTACTATCAATTAGAAAATTGAGATATTGCCCCATTACGTATGCTTTAGTATTACCAATAGAGCCATCTGCCATCGCACCAAAAAAAGAAGAGGATGCTATTGTTCTATAAGATCCGGAATTATAATAGATACTCCGTACAGCATCATCCTGTGAATGAGCAAAAGGAGTACCAGAATCAGCTTCAAGTTCATCAAGACCGAAATCAGCATTTGAACCATAAAGATAATTTAATGAATAACCAGGAGAAATTTCTGTACTATCAGAAATAATTGTTTGAATTTCAGAATATAAAGGAGTTGGAATAGAATTTTCGCCCAGTCCAAAATAAGGACGCAACAAAACATGATCACCTGTGCCCAAAATAGCACTTTCAAGATAAACTGCTTTACCGGCTTCTAAAAAATTTATAATTTTTTGTATATCTTCAGATCCAACTGGATCTGGAGGTGTCCATCCTCAACCAGCGCACCAAATACCTGCAGTAGCAAATATAATATCATATCCAGAAAGATCATCTGCCAGTAAACTATCGACCTCTGAAGTAAAGCCATTTGCAGTTAATGCAGTTTTTATTCCTGCCTCTAAACCTACATATATCCAAGGGTCTTCGGGATTGGCTATCTCTGATCCACCATCTCTATCCCAAATAAGTATATTCTGAGCAGAAAGTGCAGTTATGTATAAAACAAATATCAGAAAAAATATTTTTATTCTCATTTCCAACCTCATAAACCAATTTATTTTTTATTATGCAATAAATGTACCAAAAACCGTCTGTGATTAACAGATGATTAACAAAAAAATTAGTTCTTTTTTAATAAAAATAACTTAAAGAGCTTTCCTTATTTCATTAAAATCATTTTTCTTGAAGCAGTATAATTTGCACTTCTCATTTTATAGAAATAAATCCCGGATGAAACTGACTTACCTTTATCATCTTTTCCGTTCCACACGATCTGATGATTTTTTGCAGGTAATAAGCCATTGGTAAGTGTTTTTACTTTTTGCCCTCTTATATTGAATATCTCAATTTTCACATTACCTGTTTCTTTAAGGGAAAAAGAAATGGTAGTTGTTGGGTTAAATGGATTTGGAAAATTAGAATTAAGTTTGTTCATGATCGGAATTATTGTATTATCGTTGCTACCAGTTGTATTTGAATAATAAATATCATCAATATACCATCCTTCACCAGTGATAAGATTTGCACTTCCGAATACAAATCTGATCTGTGCAGTTCCAGAATAAGCAGATAGATCTAATGTAACTTCTTCCCAGTCAAATTCACCTGCAAATACTTCAGTGCCTTCTTCGAAAGGAGATGCGGGATTATTCATTGTTACACTAGGATAACCACCTAAAGGTTCTATCTGTTCCCATTCTCCACCATTTACAGATATTTCGATAAGTCCACCATCCCAGGTAATTGGACCATTCGAACCGACATCCATCCAATGATGAAAGGTAACTTGTGCTCCGGGAAAAACATCAATCTCAGGCATAACCAGGGCAGCGTAAATTAAGTTGGAATAATATGTTGTGCCGATTCCACCACATTTCATTGAGTAATTTCCATCTACGGTATTATTGCGGAAATCATCCCAATGCCATTCATCAATGAAACCCTCTGAAAGTACCATATGTTCCCAACCCGTTTCTCCATTCTCAAAATCGAAGGCATAAAATCCAATTGGTAACCGTAAAATGGATTGAAATATAAACTCACTACTGTCAATTACATATACATCTATATCTACAAAATATTCTACAGGACTGTTTTCATCAACATTAATGATGAATGGTGTTGTTGTAGTTTCTATAGAATCAGGTGCAATGGAAGTTATTATATCAAGTCCGCTTATAGATATATAAGGATCTGATATATATAATAAATTTTGGGTATCATAAGCAAAACCATTTCCAATATTATGAAAACTTAAAAAAATCTCACCATTCTCTCCAGGATCGAGTATTTGATCGGTTCCATTTAATACATTGAGACTATAATCCCAGTATTCTATAACTGGAGCATTACAGTTAAGTTCAAATCCACTTATCCAGCTTTCACCACTTGATGAAACTTCAACTTCAAATTCAATAGTGCTATTATCATCTATTAAAGGAAGCAGTTCTATAGAGAAAGCATTAGTATAGGTCATATTTGAAGAAGCTGGAATTTGTGCTCCGCTCATAGTTTCATTTATTATTACAATTTTATCTGAATCTGTTGTAAGAACTGCCGTAACAGTATTCCCAGTTGGCTGCATCCCGATATTTTGCAAAGTAAGGTCTATTTGAAGAGTATCAAGAGATTGATATGAATCTTCTGCATGAATCCCAAGTTCAATATAATCTACATTATTACATATAACATACATATCCGGAGAAATTATTGTAACTTCTTCAGAATAGCGATAATAATTTTGTTTAGTAACCGTAACCTTCATTATATTATTTGGTGCTTGTTGTGGAATATCAATTTGCAATGGAACACCTGTTCCTAAAACAGATGCAATTAATTCTCCATCTACAGAAAGACCTATCAATGCACCTTCATCGGCCGTAACTTCAAACGTTTCCAGACCAGACATTAATTCATCAGCATGACTGACATTGAGTTGTTGCGGCATTTCCGAATGAACAGTAGAAAATGCACATCCATGATGATGAAAAAGATTATATGTTACTTCTTTATTATTTTCATTATAGGGCCATGAAGATTGTTGTAGAAAATATTTTCCGGCTGCATTTGCAAATGCAGGTCTTATCCAATCTGATTCCGAAGGAGCCCCACCAAATTGAGGGAGAAAATTTTTCCACATGTTATCATACATTCCCCATACAAATGTGTCGTTTACAAAAGAATAGGAAACTTCTGAAGCTGCAATAAGCCCGAGAGCACCATGTTCATGTCTGTGAAAAAGTTCTGCAAATGAGTTTTCTTGAGCATTATATTTTCCAGTTAAACAGTTAATCGAAAACACAAAAACCAGATCGTCATTATTTAAACCACTCAAATTTCCAGTATCATAATCTGGTTCACCCCAACCTGTAACACCACCATGGTCTCTATGTTGAAGCATAAATGCGCCACTATTGATTGCATTATTTATATCAATGGCATTTCCGCCTGACCAACCACCCAATTCTGAAGGTGAAGCAGGAATGTAATTTAGTCCATTTGGACCAAAAACATTTAATACGGTAGATGTGTTTGTAGCTGTTGACCATGGATCAACATTGGGATTCCCTGCATATATAGCATTTATCCGAACTTGATCTTTGCCCAGTACATTTTGCCAGAATCCACCAACGGATTCCGAACATATTTGGAACCAGCGTTCTGTTTGCCAGCCAAGTGCTGTAACAGGATGATCATAAAAATCTTGATTTGTGGATGGATTCCTTTCATAATCAAGAACTTTACCTATCATAATAGAAAGTTGATCTTCGTTCTGTGCGGTCATTCTTGCCAGAACAACATCCGGCATATTATTATTATTTACATCTGCATAAATATTATCAGAGACACAATAATTATTCCAAATAGGTGAAACGATCGAGCTTCCTGTTGTTCCATAATCACCTAAAAGCAAAACAGCTGAAGGAGGAACATCCCAATTATTATAGGCATCATTTATGTAACCTTCTATTGCAGTTACGGTATTGCCACCAATTTCAGTTGTTGTAACAACACCTGTTCGAATACCCTGTTCATTTCTAAAGATGCTTAAAGAATCTGCCCATACAGTAAAGATTGGATCATCAGGAGTGATAATAATATAGTCATAATCCTCTGTTCTGTTATTGGAAATTGTTTGCTGATAAGTTGGTAAAGAACTATAATTCAGGAACACATCACTTAATATATTGTCCCACCAAATGTTTTGTAATCTGTCTTCACCAAATTTTCCTGAACTGCCTTTAAAGCTAATTCTAATTCTGATATCTTTATAAATTACAAGTTCTTTTGTAACAGGATTATATTGGAATGGAGTTATGCCAAGAATGGCTGCATCAACTCCACGAATTTTTGTAATTTCAGATAATTGAATGGGTGTTTCCGGATAAAAAGAATCAGTTGCATAAACTTCTTTATTTTTGGAATATTCTAAAGATCCGGTCTCTGTATCAAGTGGAATTCTAAATGCTGGTGCAATATCAATATCTTTGATAATTTTTTTCCTTGAAGAAAGAATTTCCAATTCAACCCTAGCACCCATTGGTATAGCAAAGTATCTCCCAAAACCAGGAAGATCAGGCATACCTTCATCGTTAGGCAAAAAACTTCCTGTAAGAATTGGCTTGATCATCTTACTGCCATTAACTTCAATTTCTTCTAAACCAACTTCATGTATTGAGTATTCAATAACTAACTCTGTTTTAGAAGCACTGATCAGATTCAATCCTTGATTATTCCAGCTATCTGTGAAATTTATAACAGTAGAATTTAGAAAGCTAAAAATACTAATGACTGTAAAAAAAATAATTATTTTTTTCATATTTACCTCAATTTTATTAAATAAGTACTTGATTATTTTTAGAAAAAGAAAGTCAATAAATTTGGTTATCAAATATAACAATCAGATTAATAGTCTGGTTATCTATATCTTTGGTTTAATATCTTCTCTTTTTGTGTGATTTATCGCTTCCGGCTTTTTTATCATAATTTTTACGGGGTGTTCCGGAACGGAAATTTCTCTTTGAGCTGGATTTCTCTTTCCCTTTTGCTTCTACAATTAATGGTTTTTTATCTCTGCCTTTCCCACGGAATATTTCGATAATATGTTCTGCCTCTTCAAAAGGAACATTAGCAAAAGAGAAATTATCATAAATTTCGACATTGCGAATAAGGTGAGAATCAACCATTGCTTCTTCCTGAATCAACTTAACCAGTTTAGGTGGGTCCATTTTATCTTTACGTCCCAAAGCTATGAACAAACGTGTAATTCCTTCTTGATCAGGAGAATTATCAGGGTGCCTTCTGGAAGTAGTTTTATGTTTTTTACCCGGTTCGTGGATCTCAGTATATTTATCAGGTGAAAATTCATCTTTATAGGCGTGAGTTAAAAGTGCAGCTATTACCTGATCCGCCGGATATTGTGCCAGAAGTTCATTTGATACATGCATATTTTCATCAAATTTACCCGTAACAATTATTTCATTGATCTCTTCAACTATTCTTTTACGCTTAAGTTTGATAAGTTGTTTAACTTTTGGAAGTGACTCTTTACGAATTTCAGATTTGGAGATCCGTTGGATATTCATTAATTTACGGTATTCAGATGGTGTAATAAAAGTAATTGCTGTTCCCTGTTTTCCAGCTCTTCCAGTTCTTCCAATACGGTGTATATAACTTTCTGGATCTTGCGGAAGTGAATAGTTTAAAACATGTGTTAAATTGTTAATGTCAATTCCTCTAGCTGCAACATCGGTAGCTACCAGAATAGTTATGCGCTTCTTCTTGAATTGGTTTAAGATGCGTTCCCGTTGAGCTTGAGAAATATCTCCATGCAACGATGCTGCATCATAACCACGATCAATTAAAGCATTTGCCAGATGATCTGTTTTAAGTTTTGTGCGGCAGAAGACCAGGGCATAAAACTCTTTTTCCACATCGATAATTCGGCAGAGTGCTTCAAACTTATCGGAGGTTCGTACTTCAAAATAGATCTGATCGGTCAAATTTATCGTTAGCTGCTTAGATTGAACTTTTATGACTTCGTATTCACCCATGAATTTTTCTGCCAATTGCACTATTCTTTGAGGCATTGTAGCAGAAAACAATAAAACTCTTTTTTCTGTCGGTGTTTTGGAAAGTATCAACTCAATATCTTCGATGAATCCCATATTAAGCATCTCATCTGCTTCGTCTAAAACCATAAATTTGAGGTCATCCAGTTTCAATGTTCCACGGTTCAAATGATCTATCAGACGACCGGGTGTTCCTACTACTATTTCCACACCTTTTTTAAGACGTCGAAATTGCTGATCGTAAGATTGTCCGCCATAAACAGGTAGAATCCCAATGCTTCTACCACCACGATAAGAACTCATTTCCTCGGCAACTTGTACTGCAAGTTCACGGGTTGGAGCTACAACTAGAGCCTGAATTTTTCCGGTATTCTCTAATATAATATCCAGTATCGGCAGAGCAAAAGCGGCAGTTTTTCCGGTTCCGGTTTGTGCCTGTCCTACAATATCTTTCTCGTTTTTCA
>JAGGWC010000240.1 GCA_021157645.1 Candidatus Cloacimonadota bacterium
CAAGAGTTTGCTCATCAGGAAAAAGAAGAATCGCTTGATGATATCCTTGATTTCTAATAAATAAACGGAGGAAATAGTGCCAACAATTAATCAGTTGATACGTAAAGGCAGAAAGAAGATAGTGAAGAAGAAGCAAAACAGAGCTCTCGGTTCCTGCCCGCAAAGAAGAGGTGTATGTACAAGAGTTTACACAACCACACCAAAAAAGCCGAACTCAGCTCTTCGTAAAGTTGCCAGAGTGCGTCTTACAAATGGTGCAGAAGTAACAGTTTATATTCCTGGAGAAGGTCACAACCTGCAGGAACACAGTATCGTTCTCGTTCGTGGTGGAAGAGTTAAAGACTTACCTGGTGTTAGATATCACATCGTTCGTGGTGCACTTGATACAGCAGGTGTTGATGGTCGTATTCAATCTCGTTCGAAATACGGAACGAAGAGACCTAAAAATTAGGAGGATGTAGATGTCAAGAAGACGAAAAGCAATTGAAAGAGAGATATATCCTGATCCGAAATATAAGAGTATTGTGCTAAGTAAATTTATCAATGCTGTTATGAAAGAAGGTAAAAAGAGTTTAGCTGAAAAAATCGTTTATGGTGCATTAGAAATTATCGAAAAGAAAACTGGTGAACCTGCGCTCGACGTATTTACTACTTCAGTAGATAATGTAAGACCTCTTATCAAAGTGGTTTCACGACGAATTGGTGGATCAAACTATCAGGTTCCTACAGAAGTTAATAAAAAGAATGCGCAAGCAATGGCATATAGATGGATCATTTCTTTCTCCAGACAACGAGCTGAAAAAACTATGATTGAACGCCTTGCAGGCGAGCTTTTAGCTGCTTATAAAAAAGAAGGTGCCAGCATAAAACGCCGTGAAGATGTTCATAAAATGGCGGAAGCTAATAAAGCATTTGCTCACTTTAGAGTTTAGTAATAAATCACATTATGTCAAAAAACAGAGATTTGTCTGGAATACGTAATATTGGCATAATGGCTCATATTGATGCCGGTAAAACAACTACTACCGAAAGGATGTTGTTCTATACCGGCATTATTCATAGAATGGGTGAAGTTCATGACGGGAATGCAGTTATGGACTGGATGGCTCAGGAGAAAGAACGCGGCATCACAATCACCTCAGCTGTTACTACTTGCTTTTGGAAAAAAAAACAAATAAATATTATTGATACTCCAGGCCATGTTGATTTTACTGCCGAAGTTGAACGATCATTGAGAATATTAGATGGAGCTGTTGGTGTATTCTGTGCAGTAGGCGGTGTGGAACCGCAATCAGAAACAGTATGGCATCAAGCTGATAGGTATAAAGTTCCACGAATTGCATTCGTTAATAAAATGGATCGTTCAGGTGCAGATTTTGAACACGTTATCGATATGATCAATGACCGCCTTACCAATAATGCATTGGCTGTTCAATTACCAATTAGTCGAGAAGATAATTTTGAAGGCATTATTGATTTAATTAGCATGAAGGCTATTTACTTTGATCAGTCAACAATAGGTATAGAATATCACGCAAAAAAAATTCCTGACAAATTATTAATACCTGCAGAAAATTTACGAAACAAACTATTGGAACATATCTCAGAATACGATGATATAATTATGGAAAAATATCTTGAAGAGAAAGAGATATCTGCGCGTGAAATTATTTCGGCTATCCGTACAGGCGTAATTATGCATCAATTTGTTCCTGTATTATGCGGATCTTCCCTTAAAAATAAGGGAGTACAACTTTTATTGGATGCGATCAATGATTATTTACCATCGCCTTTGGATATTCCACCTGCTATTGGTACCAATGGAAATGGAGAAAAAGAAATTCTTGTTCAACCAGATCCAAAAGGGAAATTATCTGCTTTAGCTTTTAAAGTTCAGATCGATAAATATGTTGGGAAACTCATTTATATTAGAGTTTATTCCGGATCAATTAAGCGAGGTGATTCAATTATGAATCAATCCACCGGTAAAAAAGAACGCGTCTCTCGTGTTCTGCAGGTCCATTCCAACAAAAAGAAAGATATCTTTAATTTAGAAGCAGGTGATATTGCCGCAATTGTAGGTCCCAAAAATCTTCAGACAGGTGATACTCTCACTTCGGATGACCTCGATTTACTCCTTGCACCTATTACTTTTCCCGATTCTGTTATTGCTATTGCAATTGAACCAAAAACAAAAGCAGACAGAGATAATCTGGACATTTCTTTAAAAAAATTGGAAGAAGAAGATCCAACATTTAGGGTTTCACAACACAAAGACACGGGACAAACACTTATATCAGGTATGGGAGAATTGCATCTTGAAATCATTATTGATAGACTTAGAAGAGAATTTAATGTTCAGGCAAATGTTGGAAATCCTCAAGTTGCATACCGTGAAAGTATTATAAACGAAGTGATTTCAAACGGAGAGTTTATTCGCGAAATGAATGGAAAGGGTCATTATGCTATAGTTAAACTAAAACTCTCTCCACTCAAGCTTGAAGAACTTCACACTGGAGAAAAGAACAGATTTATTAATTCAATTGGTCCAGATGTTATTCCCAAAGAGTTTTGGAAAGCAATCCAGAGCAGTTCACTGAATGCATGCCTGGATGGTCCTTTAATGAACAGCCCTATTGAGCGGGTTAGGATTGAACTTATCGGTGGGAAATTCAATGAAGTTGATTCCAGTGAGACAGCTTTTAGTATTGCATCTTCAATTGCTGTGAATAACGGTCTTAGAAAAGCTAAAGCAGTAGTTATGGAGCCAATTATGTTGGTCAGTATTATCTCTCCGGAAGATTTTGTGGGAGAAATTATTGGGGATGTAAATGCTAAACGCGGCAGGATCGAGCATATTAGAAATGCAAACAAGAAACAAGAAATCACTGCTCATATTCCAATGAGTGAACTCTTTGGATATTCTACCCGATTACGATCTATTTCGCAGGGCAGAGCTGATTATACAATGGAATATCTTAAACACGAAAAAACACCTGCCAATATTCAGGAAAAGATATTAAAAAAAGTTAGAGGATTTTAATAATTATTTTATTATCCTATTTTTTTTAATGGTTCATTCTGAAGAGTGAACCTTTTGTTTTATAGGAGAGAAACTTGAGAATCTGGACTGTTCGAAAATTATTGGATTTGCTTATAACACAATTTGAAAAACATGATATAGCAAGTCCGAAGCAAAATGCAGAAACCATAATTTCTCATGTTCTAAAAATGAAGCGACTTGATATTTATTTTCATTTGGAGAAGGAAATCTCAGAAACTCAATTTGATATAATTTCAGAAATATCTGCTCGCAGAAAAAAACATGAACCTCTCCAATACATATTGGGAGAAACAGAATTTTACGGTTATAAAATAACCGTTTCTAACAACGTACTTATCCCCCGTCCCGAAACAGAATTGCTGGTCGAAAAAATAATTCATGAAGAAAAGAATAGTGCTAGAATACTTGATATTGGAACTGGTTCAGGTGCTATTGTAATTGCC
>JAGGWC010000186.1 GCA_021157645.1 Candidatus Cloacimonadota bacterium
AAAACAAATGCCTGTATCGTTCCAACGAACATTCCAAAGAAAAGAGTTAATCCAACAGGGAAAACGACATAACTAACCAGGGATGAAACAACCAAAATTATTATTGCTCCACCCAGAATATTACCAAATAGACGGAATGAAATAGAAACGATTTTAGAAATTTCTCCGATAATATCAAGGAGGAAAAGAGGATTTTTAATAGGATTCAAATAATTCTGAATATGACCCCAGATACCCTTAACTTTAAAAGCTGTTATATGTACTATTGAAACTGCGAAGATTCCAAGCCCAAGTGGAACATTGAGATTTCTGGTAGGTTCCATAAACCCGGGGATCGGGATCATACCTATCATATTGCTGACCCAGATGAATAGAAAAAGAGTAACAATGTAAGGTGTGAAATTAGCTTTTTCTTTGCCGAGTGTTTCTATTACAAATTGTTCTAAGGTGGTATAAACCATTTCAAATAATATCTGAGGTTGAGAAGGTCTTTTCAATAATTTCTTTTTTATCAGGAAAGCAATGAATAGAAGCAGTATATCTACAATAAGCAGCATTCGTAGAAGTTGGAATGTTCCAATTGCGGAAGCTTTACCGAATATGTTTTTGAAGAATTCATATGTTTTATTACTGCCGTAGATTTCAGGTGTTTCACCTGTTTGACGATAATGTTCATCTATCTGGAAATCTTCAGTTATTCTTTCTTGAAGGTCGTAATGGCTTTGAATGTTTCTAAAGATAAATTTTCCGTCATCAAATCCTATTTGAAGATTTTTATTAAATCCATTTGAAACAAATACTAATGCTGTTTCAATGATGATAAATAATATAAAGATCTTTAAGATCGGACTTTTCTTCTTAGCCATTCTATCCTCTAAAATACTTATTGTTTTTCAAATTTCTTACAATCTCGACAATATAGATCACGATCTGTGTGGAAAGCAAACCAGCTCCAAAAATTATAATATTCGGTTTCACCAAGAAAAAAACTGCGAGTGCAAAAATTGTTAATGCAGCGTATCTTGTGAGTGAACCTTTTGCTGCATTCACACGTGATTTTGTCGGCAATAAACCAATTTGGTTCTTCAAATTATGAGCCAGCCAATAAAAATTTCCAGCGCTTCCTATCGTGCCCATAATCCAGCTTATAGATTGCTTAAAGAACCACGGTAAAGACAAAAATGCAAGTATGTTTGTCAAGAGAATAATCAGCAATATTTTATTAATATATTTATTGTTATCTTCCATATTTTTACTTATTCTCTTCAAATGTTTTTTTTAATAATTTGTATGCTGCAAAAATTCCAACAAAAACACCTAACAAAACACCAACCAAAATTAATACTCCATCTGTTTGGAATTTTTTTTCCAGATATATCGCACCTGCTAAAAAAATAAGTATTGAGCTGACAACCCTAAGACCTAACTGTGTTATCAAGTTTATATACTTTAATAATTCACTATTTAGCGGATTCTTCTTTTTCCACATTTTCTGTTATTCTTGGATTTCTTATTGGTTTAGAACCTGAGGTCATAGAGCTGCTCCCATTGAAAACTGCTCCTGTATGAATTTTTAAAATTTTTGCAATAATGTCACCATTCATTTTAGCACTTCTATCCAGCTCAACTGCATCTTTACAGGTAACATTTCCAATTACCTTACCGGAAATAAGACATTCATCCGCTTTAATATCTGCTTTAGCAACTCCGGATGCCCCAATGGTTACAAATCCGTTAGATTCAATAGTTCCTTCAATCTCACCATCAATTCGTACACCACCCTGAACATATAGCGTACCCTTTATTTTACTTCCTTTTCCAATTATGGTTGAAAGTTCAACTTTTCTATTCTTATTCATATTTCATTTCCTCCTACTTTTTAATATTAATATATTCTTCTGGATCAACATTTACCCCATTTAACATTATTTCATAATGCAGATGCGGAGCAGAGCTATTTCCAGTATTTCCAACAAGTGCAATAGTTTCGCCTTTTTCCACAGTACTTTTGCTTTCGAAAAATGTAGTTGCAAGATGTGCATAAAGCGTGGCATATTCATTAAAATGATCTATCATTATTACATTACCATAATATTTATCGTAATATACAGACAGTATTTCACCTGCTGCGACAGCTATAACTTCAGTACCTGTGGCGGCTGCAAAATCTAATGCCGGATGTTTTTCAGAAAACCGTTGGCTTATAGCAAAATCACCTTTTAGAGGAATAATGTCCGGCACAAATCTACGTTTCTCATTATAATGAATAACTTTTCCGGAATTTCCATTTACATCACCATTTTGCTCTTCTAAATAAGTATCCAATAATGCTTGTATTTTTTCTTCATTTGTTTTAGAAAATGAAACAAGATCAATGTCCTCTTCAATTTTTCTATTTAATTGTTTTATATATTTTGTAGAAACCACAAGTTCTTCTTGTTGTTTTAATATCTGCTTTTTCAGTTTGATGTTTTCTGCATAAAACCAGGCTGTGATTATTAAAACGATGATCAATAATATTGCAATAATAAATTTCATTTTCCCAGTTTTTCTAATAATTTTTTCAGTTCATCTTGAGAAGAGTAATAAAAACTAACTTTACCTTTGTAATTATTATCAGAAATTTTAACTTTAGATTTGAATTTATGTTTCAGGTTTTTTTCAAATTCTTTTAATTCAGGAATATCAATTACAATTTTTTTCTTTTTAGAAAAAGAAACTAAACCTGTTTCTTTTATTCGTTTAGCTTCTTCCTCTGTTTTTCTAACAGAAAGCTTATTCTTTAAAATAAATTGCGAAAACTCACTTCTTAATTCTTCATCAACCTGTAAAATAGCTCTTGCATGCCCTGATGATATCTGATCATTCAATATCATCATCTGTATATCATTACTCAATTTTAATAGCCTGATAAAATTGGTTATAGTTACTCTATCCTTACCAACGATTTCAGATATTTGAGCATGTGTAAGTTTAAATTCATCGTTCAATTGTTGATATGCTTTTGCTTCCTCAATTGCGGTTAGATCTTCTCTTTGCACATTCTCAATTATTGCAAATTGCAATTGCTCTTTAGGTGAAACACTGCGAATAATAACAGGTATTTCACTGAATCCCGCCAGCTTAGATGCTTCCAGCCTACGTTCACCGGCAATAAGTTCATACTCACCTTCATCTGTTGTAGTTACGATAATCGGCTGGATTATTCCATTCTCTTTCAGTGAATTTGCCAGTTCCTGTAATTTTTCAGAGTTAAATTGTTTTCTCGGTTGATATCTATTTGGTTTGATCTTATCCGTTTTTATCGTGGTTATTCCAGTTGATTTATCTGTAGATTCAGGAACTGCACTTATTAAGGCTTCTAATCCTTTTCCTAATTTTGTCATCTTGCCATCACTTCCTTTGCTAATTGTAAATAGCTTTTAGCACCCGTAGATTTAATGTCGTAATGGAATATTGATTTTCCAAAACTAGGTGCTTCACTCAATTTCACACTTCGATGAATAATAGTATTAAATGCCTGTTCTTGGAAATAGCGTCTCACTTCTTTGGCAACCTGTAAAGAGAGGTTGAGTCTCTTATCGTACATTGTAAGCAGGATCCCCATAATATTCAAATCGGGATTAAGTCCTTTTTTTATTAATCTAATTGTATTAAGAAGCTGACTCACACCTTCAAGAGCATAGTATTCACACTGAATTGGAATAATTACATCTGTGCAGGCGGTAAGTGTGTTTACTGTTAGCAAACCTAATGATGGAGGACAATCGATAATAATATAATCATAATTATCTTTGATAGGTTCTAAAGCTTCTTTCAGTTTGAATTCCCGTGAATATTCTTTCACCAGTTCAATTTCCGCACCACTCAAATCTATATTAGAAGGAACAATATCCAGCTTCTCCAATATTGGAGATTTCTTTATAACTTCGCTCAATTTAACTTTGCTTATAAGTGCTTCATAAATGTTAGGGCTAGCCCCATCTACACCTATTCCGCTGGATGAATTACCTTGAGGATCAAAATCTATTAATAGTGTCTTTTTTTCATAAATTGCAAGAGCAGAGGCAATATTGACTGCGGAAGTTGTCTTCCCAACGCCACCTTTCTGATTTACAATTGCAATAATTTTTACCATGTTTTCTCCACAATACTCAGCAGAAACTATCTTCATTCCCAGCTATTTCATTTACGGTTACTTCTCAATAACAATTATTTTTCGCTCACCAATTGCAGGGTGTGAAACATCATAAATCTGACGCTTTTTAAATTGCCCAATATCATCCATCAATTTGCTTTTATACAAAATAATCTTTCCATTATTTTTTATCAACTTAAACAAAACGCTTTTATATTTCGGCAATATCTTCACTGATCTGCACACTATAATATCGAAAGAATTATACCAGTTACTCTCTAAATCTTCCAACCGTGAAACAATCGTGAAACACGACGGTAAGTCAAGTACTTTAATTATATCTTTTACCGCATTGATTTTTTTATGCGTGGAATCTATCAGATATAATTCTGAACTTGGATAAACAAGATTTAGCGGTATTCCGGGTAATCCTCCGCCAGTTCCAAAATCTAATATTTTTTTATTAGAAAGATCTGTAACCTCTATCGGAAGAAGGGAATCTAAAAAATGTCGAGTCCAGTATTCTTCTTTCGGTGTTTTTCTGGAAATGAGGTTGACTTTAGAATTCTCTTCCCATAAAGCTTCGAGAAATCTTTCAAATATAATCATTAATTCATCAGCCTTTTGCGGTAAATGTTTTTCCAAATATTTTCTAAAGATTTCTTTATTCATAATATTTCCTTTTGTGTCATACTCGACTACGATCGGGTATCCATTTTAGTATCAAGTCATAGATTCCCACTTCCGTGGGAATGACAACGATTTTATCACAAACAATTTGTTGTATCGCAACGTTGCACGTTGTGCTTATTATCGACGTACAACGTCGATGTACATTTGAAAAAATTCAACAATTCTTTATTATTTTAAACACTTTCTAAAACTGTTAAGTTGTTTTTTTCTGTAAAGAGTAAAATTGTTACACACATAAGAATTCAAAACAAATTAAATTATTTGACACGGACTCACTCATATTTATAGAGTGGCTTCGATTTAATTAAGGAACGGAATGAAGAATTTAGAAATAGTTGTTTCGGGTAGAGTGCAAGGAGTAAATTATCGAGCATTTGTTTTGCACAGAGCAAATGAGCTTAATATAAAAGGTTATACAAAGAACATGATGAACGGTAAAGTTAAGGTTATTGCTATAGGAAAGAATAATATTCTGAATATTTTTATAAATATGCTTAAAGAAGGACCTTCCATGGCAAGAATTGAAAACATACAAACTTCAGAGATCATTATTGGTGAAGAGTTTTCTGACTTTAGTATTAAATATTAATTTGGAAATTGGATAGAATGATAACAGAAAAATGGTTATTACAAATTGTGTTATGTTGCATGATGATTACAATATTATCTACTCTATTTTCACTATCCAGTAATCCGATTTATGTAACACCTTCAGGTGACTATCATATTGTTAAAAAGGGGGAGACTTTGCAATCAATTGCCGGGCAATACTCACTTTCTATTGAGAAAATTAAACTATTTAATAATATGACTTCAGACCGTGTATTTATTGGACAGAAAATATATCTTTATCCGCGTCCGGTTAAAAAGCAGGAATTTGTAACACAGCGCAAGATCCCAAAAAAAGGATATCATCTGGTAAAAACAAAAGAGTCAATTCACCGCATCGCAAAAATGTATGGACTAAGTGTTTTTGATATCCTTGATTATAATAATTTAAACACTTACAAACTTGAACCCGGTATGAAGATTATGTTGGTTGCAGGGAAAACAAAGTTGGTAGAAGCTTCCAAGCCAACAGTAACACAAAGACAACCCAGAACCACAAAAACAGGAAAGTCAATCCCTACACATTCCACTATTACAAAACAAAAAATTAAACTTGCTTTACCGTTAAATGGAACAGTAATTTCAGAATTTGGATTGCGTAATGGCAGACCTCATAAGGG
>JAGGWC010000160.1 GCA_021157645.1 Candidatus Cloacimonadota bacterium
AAAGATGAACAATTAAAAGTAGATGTTGGTGCTATCCTTATTGCTACGGGTTATGATATGCTTGATGTAAGTACAATTGATAATCTAGGCTATGGAAAATACCCGGGCGTTTATACTGCTATGGAATTCGAAAGACTTTTCGCAGCGAATGGACCAACAGAGGGAAAATTGGTTATGAGAGATGATAAAACAATTCCTTCTTCTGTAGCCATAATTCATTGCGTTGGAAGATCTCAAACTCACTACTGCTCTAATGTTTGTTGCATGGCATCTTCCAAGCATGCTCATTTTCTGCATCACAAACTTCCCCATGCAAAGATATATAACATTTATTCAGATATATGCCTTCCCGATAAAACCTATCAGAAATTTTATGAAGATGTAAAAGCACACTCATCCAAATTCATCTATCAAACAGATCGTGATAAAATGAAGATTAGTGAAAAGAATGGTAAATTGAAAATAGAGTATTTAGATAATAATAACAAAGATGCTTTCATAAATGTTGATATGGTAATTCTGGCAAATGCTTTAAGGCCGGCAGTAGGAAGTGAAAAACTAAAGGAAGTTCTGGGTATAAATCATGATAAATTTGGATTTATTGAAGCTCAACCATTCAGGATCGGTTCTGTTGCAACTTCAAAACCTGGTATTTTTGTAGCAGGTTGTGCAGAGGGGCCTAAAGATATTCAAAATTCAATTATTCAATCAGAAGCTGCTGTGGCGCAAATCATATCACTTTTTAATAGATAAGAAAAAGATATGATTAAGGTTGAATATCCAATATCGAACAAGGAATGATGAATGATGAAGGAAAAGAAATCAGATTGTTGTTTCGAGTGTATTTGTTCTCAACTTAAGCTATCGGTTGACTGAAGATGAGTGATTCCCATATTCTTAAGTCGAATCCGGCAAAGACATTTTCGTTTTTGGTTTGTATTGTTGGTTTTGTTCGTTGCTAAATTAAGGAAATAATATGAGTGAAAAAATCGGAATCTATGTATGTGAATGTGGACCTAATATTGCCTCCAAAGTAGATATTGAAAAGATTATGCAGGAACTTGCAAAACTTGAAGATTATAAAAATAAAGAACTTATAATAAAAAATCATAAATTGCTTTGTTCAGTGAAAGGGAAAATATTCTTGGAAAATGAGATTAATGAAAACAATTTAACTCATCTTGTCTGTGCTGCTTGTTCTCCACGAGATCATGATACAACCTTTATTAATGTTTGTAAAAAGACAAAATTAAATCCATATTTGTATCAAATGGTTAATATTCGCGAACAATGTGCCTGGATAATTCCCGACAAAGAGGAAGCTACTTCCAAAGCTATTCGTATGATTCATGCAGGAATGGACAGAGTCTTGTATCAGCAACCATTGGAAGAAAAACCGCTTGATAGTAATCCTGATGTACTGATTATCGGTGGTGGAATTGCTGGAATGGAAGCTGCTCTTACTCTTGCTTCTAAGAACCGTTCAGTTTATCTGGTTGAAAAATCTGAAGAATTGGGTGGCAAATCTGCCAAATTAAAAGAATTGTTACCAAGACAGTGCGTAAGCCTGAATACCTTAAGACGAAAAAAATCTGAAATTCAAAGTAATAGATATATAAAAGTTTTTACGAATACTATATTAGATTCAATTGTTGGATTTCTCGGTAATTTTGAAATTGTGATAAAAAATGTGAATGGTTCTGGAAATACAACTGAGCTTCTAGCGGGAGCTGTAGTGCTTGCTACAGGTTTCAATCTTACTGATGTTTCATCACTCAATTCTTACAATATTAAGAAAGAAGACGAAGTTTATAATGCTTTAGAAATTGAAGAGATGCTTTCTGCAAATGGAAAAATTACAATGCGAAATGGAAATGAGCCGGGGAAAGTAGCCCTGATACATTGTGTTGGTAGACCAGAAGTTGGTTATTGTTCCAAAATCTGTTGTGATTATTTACTAAAAATTGCTAAGCTGATCAAAGATCATTCACCAAAAATCGAAGTAACAGAATTATATAAACACATGTGTCTTCCAAATAAACATGATGAAGATTTTTATAAATTGGTTAAACAAAAAGGTGTTAATTTCATGAAAATAAAAAATGCGAACGTAACAGGAACAACTATTAATTTCACAGACATTACAGACGCAAAAAAGAAGCTTAATGTTGATATGGTAATAGTGGGAACCGCAATGATCCCAAGCTCTGATACTGTTAAACTCGCTGAAGAATTAAAACTTGATCTGCATGAAACTGGATTTTTTCAGGAAGCACATCTCAAAATTAATCCAGTTTCCACCAATACTGATGGTGTTTTTGTAATTGGTGGGGCACATGGTCCGGTTGGAATAACTGAATCCATGTTACAGGCGCAAGCAGCTGCAGGAAAGATATTCACTCAGTTAATACCCGGACAGAAAATCATTCCTGAAATTAAAGTCTCAGAGATATTAGAAGCTTACTGCACAGGTTGCCAAACATGCCTCGATGTTTGTGGGTACGGTGCGATCTACTTCGATGAAGACAAAGGAATTTCTGTAGTAAATGAAGCAATTTGCAGAGGCTGTGGAAATTGTGTAGGAAGTTGTCCATCCGGTTCGATCCGAACAAAACATTTTACAAATCCACAATTATATCAGGAAGTTAAAGAGGCACTGAGATGATTAAAATACAAATAGCAAATCCCAAATTTCAAATAAAATTGGAGAACTATTAATGACTGAAATCTCAAAAAAAGGAGTCCTTCTGGAAGTGAAGAATGATATACAAACTTCGATCCTTCAGTTCTTTCAGGATGCGATTGAGAAAAAAATATTTGATGCTGTGATGCTGCCAATGAAAGTGCCGTCTGGTGATTCATTTGCATGGATCATGATCAAAGATGCTGATATCCTGAAAAATGCACAACCACTTGCTCCGATCATGCCGGTGAATGCAGCCAAAGCATTAAAAAAATATACCAGGAAAGGGAAAGGAAAATATAAAATTGCAGCTTTGATTAAGCCTTGCGAAATTCGTGCAACAGTAGAATTGACCAAGTTGAATCAAGTACACCTTGATGACATTACTTTATTCAGTTATGATTGTGTTGGAGCTCTTCCAATGCAGGATTATATATCCGATCCAAAAGCAGGCGATGAAAAATTTAACAAGTTATTAACAGATAAAAACTGGCGCTCTAAAGATGTAAAACCAATATGTAAGATTTGTGATAAATTTTCACTATCTGCCAGCGATCTTCATTTTGCATTGAATGATCAGGAACTTATCCTGATTTCAAACAGCGAAAAAGGCGAAAAAACGCTAATTGATCTTGAGATGAAAGCAGAAACTGATTTATCCAAGTGGCAGAATTATATCGAAGAAATAAAGAAATTTAAAACAAAAAATAAAGAAGAGACATTTGAAGTTATCAAAGATATGGTAGGAGGATTTGATAATCTCACTGAGACTTTTGCCAATTGCATCGGTTGTCATAATTGTAGCAGTTCATGCCCAATCTGTTATTGTCGTCAGTGTTATTTTGATTCTTCAGTATCTAAACCGAATTCTGATGTTATTATGATGCGTGCTGAAGATCGAGGCGCAGTTTCATTTCCTCTTGATCGCATTATGTTCCATACAGGTAGAATGGCTCACATGAGTCTTTCCTGTGTTTCATGTGGACTTTGCTCTGATGCCTGCCCTGTAAATATTCCAGTTGCTAAAATATTTAGTTATGTTGCTAGTCAAACTCAGAAGACATTTGAATATTCAGCTGGAGCCAGTGTTGGTGATGCTCTTCCTATGAAAGAATATAGGTTAGATGAACTTGGAGAGCTGGGAGAATTAGTGAAAAGTGCTGAAGTTCAGGAGGGTGATCATGAGTAAATTACTGAAGACTAATGATCCTGTTGAGCAAACTTTGAATGATCTTCTAAAATATTTATTGGAATCTAAGAAAGTGAGTGCAGTTTTCTCTTTACGTAAAATAAATAAGAAAGGTTCAGTTGATTACGGATTGATTTCTGATGTTAATAAATTAAATGAAATAGCACCCTTACATCCCATAATGCCAGCAAATGCAGGTCAGCTTTTAGGAAGATTTACGCCAATGGATAAACCTGTTGCCGCTGTTATACGTCCTTGCGAATTCAGAGCTTTTGTAGAACTTGCAAAAAGAGAACAGGGACAGATGGATAATTTTCTGTTCATTACGTATAGTTGCGGTGGTGTTTTCAAACTTAAAGATAACGCAGAAGATAAAATCAAAAATAAATTAGATGAATATTGGGAAGCAGTTAAAAATTCTGTGATTCAGAAAGACATCAGAAATTCATGTAAAACCTGTGAATATATCGCTCCATTGAATTCTGATATATTCATTTCACTTGTTGGGGAAGAAAACGGTAAGATCTATTTAACTTCTGAAAAAGCAGAAAAAATGCTGGAAGGATTTGAAGTCGAAACCAAAACAGCGAAATTTGACCCAATAATTTTGAATGATCTTCTTAAAGAAAGAACAAAAAATAAAGAAGAAATTTATTCAAAGATCGATACAAAAGAATCCGGTCTTGATGGTTTGATAGATATTTTTGGAAAATGTATTGGATGTCATGGTTGCAACGCTGTTTGCCCGATCTGTTATTGCACACTTTGCGATTTTGATTCATTCAATTATGATTATAATACACCAATCATGGAAAAAGAACTAGCAGAAAAAGGTGCATTACGACTTCCACCTGATACATTATTTTTTCATCTCGGAAGACTTTCTCACATGAGTTTTTCGTGTGTAGGATGCGGAATGTGTTCTGATGTCTGTCCTGCATTAATCCAAGTTGCTGATGTCTTCAAAAAAACAGGAGAAGAAACTGCCAGAATGTTCGATTTTGTGCCAGGAAGAAGAGTAGACGAAGAGATCCCTGTTATGATCTATAAAGAAGAAGAATTTCCTGAGTTGGGAGAATAATATGAGTAAAAACTACACACCTAAAATAATCAGTTTTTTGTGTAAATGGTGTTCTTATACCGGTGCTGACCTTGCCGGTATTAATCGCTCACAATATCCCACGGCAATATTGCCGATCAAAGTAATGTGTTCAAGCAGGGTAGATCCCGTTTTTCTGATAAAAGCTTATTTACGGGGAGCAGATGGTATATTGGTTGGTGGCTGACATCCCGGTGATTGTCATTACCAGGATGGTAATTATCATACACGTCGCCGCATGGCAATAGTAAAGAAGATTTTCGACACATTAGGTTTGGAAAATGACCGCTTGCGACTTACTTGGATATCTGCTTCTGAAGGTAATAAATTTGCCAGGGTAGGAAATGAATACACAAAACAGATATTGAAAATGGGAGAAAATCCTACCAAGAAACAAATTTTTTTATAAATGATAACGGCCTTGCGAATGGTCGAGGCTTTCGTAATGGGCGAAACAGGTTTTATGAGTGCAACCATTGCGAAGGTTGATGTGAAAGAGTTTTTTTAAGAAACCATTCGCAAGGTTAATATAGTTGAGGATGATTTATGGGTTTAAAGAGTAGGTCAGTAATGGTCGTAGGAGCTGGAATTGCAGGAATCCAGGCTTCTCTTGATCTAGCGGAAATGGGATTGGATGTACATCTTGTAGAAGAATCTGCAACTATTGGTGGCAGAATGCCTCAATTGGATAAAACATTTCCGACCAATGATTGTTCCATGTGTATTCTTGCCCCCAAGATGAGCGAATGTGCTCGTCATCCCAATATAACAATTCATATCAAATCATCAGTTTCTGATGTTACAGGCAACCCAGGTGATTTTACTGCCAAGATAGTAGAACATGCCAAATATGTTGATCCCATAAAATGTGTTTCATGCGGACTTTGTGAAGAGAAATGTCCGGTTAAAGTTGACGATGAATTTGATATGGGATTGCGAAAGAGAGGAGCCATTTCCCGTTCTTTCTTGCAAAGCATTCCTTCTGAATATACAATTGATAAAGAAAAGTGTTTATATCTTACAAAAGGAGTCTGCCGAATCTGTGAAAAGGTTTGTCCTGCTGGTGCGATAAATTATGAGGATAAAGATGTTGAGATCAAATTGAATGTAGGAGCTGTTATTCTTGCTTCGGGCATAGATGCTTTTGATCCAATAGGATTTGGACACTTTGGATACAAACGTTATTCAAATGTAGTTACTTCGCTCGATTTTGAAAGAATGCTTTCCGCATCAGGTCCGTTTGGTGGTCATGTTGTACGAGCTTCCGATCATGCTGAACCGAAAAGTATTGCATTCATTCAATGTGTTGGTTCGCGTGATGAAAGTATTGGTCATAATTACTGTTCATCAACCTGTTGTATGTTTGCCATTAAGGAAGCCATTATTGCTAAAGAACATATGAAGGGTTTAGAATCGTCAATCTTTTATATGGATATTCGTGCTTTTGGAAAAGATTTTGATAAATATTATGAAAAAGCAAAAGGTCAATATGGTGTGCAATTCATAAAATCAAAAGTTTCCGAGATCAGAGAATTGGAAAATGGAAGTCTGTCTTTGCGTCATGTTTTAGAAAATGGTAAAATTCAGTTTGCTGAATTTGATATGGTAATTCTTTCTGTTGGATTACAACCTAGGAAGAATAGTACAAAACTAGCTAAAAATCTCAATATAAAACTTAATGAATTCGGTTTTTGTCGATCTGATACTTTTGAACCACTTAAAACAAGCAGAGAAGGAATTTATGTTTGTGGTGCAATGAATGTTCCACGTGATATTCCTGAATCTGTAACAACTGCTTCGGGTGCCGTAGCAGAGGCTGTAAAGTATTTGCGTTTGGAAAGACAAGAGATTGTGGAGAAAAAAATACCCGAAAAAGATATAGTTGGAGATCGACCTAGAATTGGCACTTTTGTCTGTCATTGCGGAATAAATATTGCCGGCGTGGTGGATGTGAAAGATGTAGCAGAATATGCTAAAGATCTGCCGAATGTAGAACATTCCGAAGATTTGATGTATGCCTGTTCTCAGGATTGCATGAACACGATAAAGCAAAGGATCGAAGAACATGGCTTGAATCGGATCGTGATCGCTGCCTGCACTCCGCGTACTCATGAACCGCTATTCCGTGAAATGGTAAGTGAAGCTGGTTTGAATCCCTATCTTTTTGAAATGGCAAATATAAGAGATCAATGTTCATGGGCTCATATGAACGAACCGGAATTAGCTACAGAAAAATCAAAAGATCTGGTAAATATGGGTGTTGCCAAAGCACGAGAACTTACACCTTTGGAAAGACTTCCAATCGAGATCAATCCTAAAGCATTGGTTATTGGTGCTGGATTAGCTGGAATGACAGCAGCCGAAGCTCTGGCAGATGCCGGACACGAAGTTTTCCTAGTGGAAAAAGAAGCTGAACTGGGTGGGAATCTTAGAAATATATATTTTACTTTTGATAAAGATCCACAGGAATTATTAGCTGAAAAGATCAAAAGTGTAACAAAAAATAAATTAATACAACTTTTTAAAAATACCGTAATCGAAAAAATCGATGGTTATGTTGGTAATTTTGTCGCGACGTTGAAAACTGAAAAAGATGAACAAACTTTAAAACATGGAATCGTCATCATTGCCACAGGTGCAGAAGAACATAAAACAAAAGAATACCTTTATGGAAAAAGTTCTCGCATAATTTCTCAGGTGGAATTTGAAGAGATGCTGTATACAGGCAAATTCCCACCTAAAAAATTAAAGAATGTTGTGATGATTCAATGTGTAGGATCCCGGGAAGAAGGTAGAATGTATTGCAGCAGAGTATGCTGCACAAAAGCAGTGAAAAATGCTCTCATCCTGAAGGAGAAACTTCCTAACGTTAATACTTATGTTGCCTATCGAGATATTAGAACTTATGGATTCAGAGAAAAATATTATACCGAACTACGCGATTTGGGAACCATGTTCATTCATTATGATCTGAATAAAAAACCGGAAGTGACTTTAGTGGATGAATGGGATCCAAACAGTCAAGTAAACGTAACGATCTTTGATCCGATAATGGACAGAAAAGTCGAAGTGAAAGCCGATCTGCTGGTTCTCGCTACAGCTATTGATGCCAGAAAAGAAAATATCGATCTCGGTAGAATGCTGAAAGTTTCTCTAAATACTGATGGAATGTTTTTGGAAGCGCATGTAAAACTTCGTCCGGTTGATTTTGCTACTGATGGGGTATTTGTGGCAGGATTAGCTCATACTCCCAAAGATATAGATGAAAGCATGGCACAAGCTAAAGCTGCTGCCAGCCGCGCTCTTACCTTTCTAAATAAGAAAGCAATTCTGGCAGAAGGAACAATTTGTGAAGTAAATGACAGTCGTTGTACAGGTTGTGGATATTGTGAACAAATTTGTGCTTATAATGCTATTGAAGTGGATCTGGAAAAAGGGATCGCAATTGTTAATGAAGCGCTTTGTAAAGGTTGTGGAGCTTGTGTTGCATCTTGTAGATGTGCTGCGCTCGACTTACGTGGATTCAGTAATGAACAGCTTTTCTCAGCTTTTGATGCTTTGGATATGGTAGATATTCTCGGAGAATGATTTGCAAAGAACAAAACTAACAAGACCTTACGGATGGCTGAGGAACGAAATCTCCGTAATGGTTGGT
>JAGGWC010000097.1 GCA_021157645.1 Candidatus Cloacimonadota bacterium
ATACCTGGAGGAAAATGATCTTGACCTTCTTTGAGAACAGACAGCAACTCCGAGGTGTTGTATGTTTAGTTGATATCAGGCACAAAGCAGATCCCAAAGATATTCTCATGATACAAATGCTGCAATCAATGAATATTTCATTCATGGTTGCTGCCACAAAATCCGATAAGATTCCGAAGTCTAAAGCAGATGCTGCAATACAAAAATTGAAGATTGGACTCAATCTGGGTGATCAGAAAATAATTGCCTGTTCATCATTAAAGAAGAGAGGAATTGATAACATTTTGAACTGGATCACAAATCGAGTTATTGATTTTAATTGACAATTGAATTTAATGAATGTGTTTTTTTGTTCATTGGTATAAAGGTTAAATTATGTTAGAAAAAATAAAAACACCGAAAGATGTTAAAAGGCTCTCAATTACACAGCTTCAGGAATTAGCTGAAGATGTGAGAAAGAGAATAATTAAGGTTACAGCAAAAACTGGTGGTCATGTTGCTCCAAGCTTAGGCGCAACCGATCTTGCAATTGCTTTACTTAAAATGTTCGATCCGTTGGAAGATAGGATAGTTTGGGATGTTGGGCATCAATCTTACGCCTATAAAATACTTACAGAAAGAAATGAACAATTTGAGACGTTGCGTCAGTTTGGTGGATTAAGCGGATTCAATAATATTTTTGAAAGTGAGTATGACTCTTTTGGGGTTGGTCATGCCAGTACATCTATCTCAGCGGCACTTGGAATAGCTGTAGCCAAAGAGATGAAGGGAGAAAATGGTCGTACGATTGCAGTTATTGGTGATGGAGCACTCACCGGCGGGATGTCTTTTGAAGCTTTGAATCATACAGGACATCTTCAAAAAAATATAATAGTTGTTTTGAATGATAATAATTTTTCTATCTCTAAAAATGTCGGTGCTCTTCAATCACATTTAACAAATATGCTAGTCAGCAAGCCCTACAACGCAACAAAAAGCTTGATCTATGATTTTGTACAACATCTTCCTCATCGAATTCGCAGAAGAGTTATTTTAAGTGCACGTACTTTAGAGGAGAACATGGTTCACACTCTTGCTCCAAACATCATTTTTGAGGATCTGGGATTTAAATACCTCGGACCTATCGACGGACATGATATTCCAAGAATGATCAGAATTTTCCATAAAATTAAAATCAATCTTACAGGACCAATCTTAATGCATATCGTTACGCAAAAGGGAAAGGGTTATGAGTATGCAGAAGATGATGCTGCCCGTTTTCACGGGTTGGGACCTTATGAAATAGAAACCGGAAAAAGTAAGAAAAAAAAGGGTGAAACTTATTCAAAAGTTTTTGGAAATACATTATGTGAAATCGCTGAAAAGAATAAAAATGTAGTAGCAATAACTGCAGCAATGACAGATGGAACTGGTCTTGCAGAATTTGCAGAAAAATTTCCTGATAAGTTTTTTGATGTTGCCATAGCAGAGCAACATGCAGTAACCTTTGCCGGTGGACTTGCAGTGCAGGGGATAAAACCATTTGTAGCTATCTATTCCACTTTCCTGCAAAGAGCATTAGACCAAGTTATTCATGATATAGCTTTGCAAAAATTACCTGTTGTATTCTGTTTAGATCGAGCCGGATTAGTTGGAGACGACGGAGCCACTCATCATGGCGTTTTTGATCTTTCTTATCTCAACCTAATCCCGGGACTTCTTATACTCATTCCTGCCAATGCTGAAGAATTAGCAGCAATGCTTGAATTCGCTGCAGAATATAAAGACGGACCTATTGTTATTCGTTATCCACGTGGTTGTGCGAAATATTTGAATAAAAAAATTAAACCAATAGAAATTGGAAAAAGCGTAATTGTTCACAAAGGAAAAGATGTTGCGATAATTGGAGTTGGAAAGGCTATGGAAGATGCTGAAATTGTTTATAATGAATTGAAGGATAAACTTCCAAATATTGATCCATATCTCATTAATCCTCGTTTTCTAAAACCACTTGATGTTAATTTATTCAATGATCTTGAGAAGAAAGTTCATACAATAATTACTATTGAAGATAATGCACTTATCGGTGGTTTTGGTGACACTGTAAAATCCTATTGTTCCAATACAAATATAAAAGTTTTTTCTTTCGGTATTCCCGATGAATTTATTGAACACGGAACTGTAGACCAATTAAAAAATATGATAGGAATAACACCTAAAAAAATCACAAAAGAGATCATCTCAATTTTAAAATAGAATAAAAATGGAATATTCTCACGATACAATTTCTGCAATTTCTACACCGTTAGGAATTGGCGGAATTTCGGTGCTTAGAATTAGCGGAGACGAAGCAATAAATGTAGTTTCCAAAATATTCAAAAGTAAAACAGACCTTAAAGATCAACCTTCACACAAAGCAGTTTTCGGTCGTATAGTAGATGCAGGAAAACTTGTAGATGAAGTTATAATAACTATTTTCAAAGCACCTCACAGTTACACTGGTGAGGATGTTATAGAGATTTCATGTCACGGTAGTACCTTTATTACAAATCAAATCCTCCAAATATTATTGCAAAATACCAGATTAGCCGAACCCGGTGAATTTACTCAACGAGCATTTTTAAACGATAAGATCGGGCTTACGCAAGCTGAAGCTGTTGGTGATCTGCTAACTGCGAAAACAAGAATTTCTCACTTGGCAGCACTTCAGCAATATGAAGGAAGATTGCGTTATCGGATTGAAAAACTATTAGCTCAATTAACAGATTTTCGAACTCAACTGGAACTTGAAATTGATTTTTTGAAACAAGATTTGGATGAATTGGATGATAACAATTTAATTAAAGGACTCACCACTCTGAATCAAGAACTTGCATATCTTGCTAAAACAGGAGAAGAAGGTCTCATCATTAAAGATGGATTAAAAGTTAGTCTGGTGGGAGCACCAAATGTAGGAAAATCCAGCATTTTCAATTCTTTCTTGGAAACTGAACGAGCAATTGTAACACCCATTCCCGGAACAACGCGCGATTATTTGGAAGAGGTAATATCTCTTAATGGATATCTCGTGCGGATTTTTGATACTGCCGGTTTACGGGAAGCAACTGACCAAATTGAAAAGATAGGCATTAAACGTTCTTATGAAATTATAAAAGATTCGCATAAGGTTCTGTTCGTTATCGATGGTGACGAAAATGAAAAAGAATATGACACTCTTACTAAACTAATAGATG
>JAGGWC010000179.1 GCA_021157645.1 Candidatus Cloacimonadota bacterium
ATCATTATGAATACCGGAAAGATGGCGGCAGCTGGATAAATTACGGATCATCTACTTCATACGAATGGAGTGGATACTCGGAAGGTTCACATACGTTTGAAGTAAGAGCAAAGGATGATGATGGAGCATATTCAAACACCATAAGCTGGAGTTTCACATATTCCACTGAATCGGGAGAATACTACGATTGGCGGAGCTGGTTTGGAAGAGATGAATTGGGAAGTCGTTATATGAATCTTTCCAGCGAAATAACATCACTTCCTGGAAATTTTGAAGAATACAGCATCTCAAATGGGGCAGAGATAGCATTACTCGGAGAAGTAAATAGTGATAACGTAGGTCTTGAATTAGTTTCATGGGATGGAGAACAGGTAAAGATATATGACATGAACCTGAACCTACTAAACTCATTCACACCAACTGACATGTATAGAATAAACCTGCTTGAAGATATAGATGGTGATGGAGAATATGAAATAGGAATGGGATGCAGAAAAACAGGGTATGTAAGATTTTATGATAAAAATGGGAACATAGAATGGGAATACCAGGAAGATATAGGATCTGATGGGGAATTTGATATAGGTAAAGTGGAAAATGACAAAGTTTATATTATGAACTCTGCTGGTGGCTCAGGAATATATAGAGGAATATCCAGAGCAGATATGGAAACAAGTGCACTAGATTGGCGATTCAGGACAGGTTCAGAAGTACACAATATTTCCTTTTACGATGATCTGATAGCCTTTGGAACAAATACACCTCACAATGGTTTTAGTTACAATGGTTTTGATGACAGTCATTTATATCACATGATAGTGGATGAAGAAGGAAATCTTGTTTTAGGTAAGCAGGTAGATAATACACATAAAAATGGAGGAGTGAGGAATTACTTCCTCTGTGATGGATATTTACTTGGACTTGAGAATCACAGTGGATATTATCCTGGATATGAGACCTTGCATATACTTGATACAGAAGGAAATACATTATTTAGGAAGGAAATGAGATATAAAAATGACTTCAAAGCAGGGTTAAATGCGGCATACAATGAAGACATAATAGTAGCTTGTGATGGAGAGAGATTATACACCTTCGATGCAAAGATGAAAACTTTCCTGATTGCCAGTGATTTAGAAGAAGATGATTTAAGGCTGTATTCATTGGTAGAAACAAGCGATTCATACATTGCTTTATTTGGAGATAACAACGATGAGCAGATAAGAATAATAGAGATAAACAAAGAAGGAACAGAAATAATAGATAACAAGACAATTGACGTAGAAACGGGTGAAATTAGAGAAATCATACCAACAGTTGAAGATAATAGACTAATACTTTTTGTTGGTGGTTTAGAAGGAACAACAAAATTTTTCCATAAACAAGAAGAAAACCAGCCACCAATAGTGACAAAGATGAGCGGTCCATCCGGGACAATAGACGAAAGCAGTTCTACATTCAGCTGGAATGGAAGCGATCCAGACGGTTCAATTGATCATTATGAATACCGAAAAGATGGCGGGAGCTGGATAAATTGCGGATCATCTACTTCATACGAATGGAGTGGATACTCGGAAGGTTCACATACGTTTGAAGTAAGAGCAAAGGATGATGATGGAGCATATTCAAACACCATAAGCTGGAGTTTCACATATACAGAGGAATACATAGCAATATTTGAAAATGAATATGGAGATAGTATCAAAGTAACATCATTTACCCCCACTCCACCAGCGACAATTGAATATAATGAAGCATTTTACACCCATATGGAATACACACTGGAATCAAATGAAAGATGTCGTATTTGGGTAATGCCTTATTTGGATGGTCATTATAGTTACGAAGTTGGTTACCAACCTTCAGGACCCTTGGAAAGTCCTGAAAAGTATTTAAAACTTGATCATAAAGAAGATGAAAGTTACTTTGTATTAGACAAAGGGACAAATGAAATATCCCGACACGTAGTCAGTTGGAAAGACTTAGATAATGACCACAATTTGATATCTGAAATAGACCAAGTTAAATTAGTAATGAGAAAAGTGAATCCTGACGGATCAAATGGTGAAGTATTGCTCGAAGGTTTTGTAGATGCAGAAGTGATATGGAAAGATTTCTCACCACTGGGAACACCTGAAAATCCTCTTCCTTCAAATAATAGTACTAATGTACCAAAAGATTACAAATTGTACTGGGACTGTGAAGGAGCTGCAAATTACGATGTGTACTTTGGAAAATCATCTAACCCTTCATTTGTCGAAAACACTTATCACAAATTCTATAACCCGGGAGAATTAGAACCAAACACTACGTATTACTGGAAAATAGTTTCCAAGAAATATGAAGATTCACAACCAAGTCCAGTTTGGAAGTTCACAACTGGAAACAACTATGGTAATGGAGATAAAAATGCACTTATAGAAGCATTTGGAGGAGTTTGGTGTCCATACTGTGTAGAAGGAGACCCATATGCCAACCAATTATATGATGACAGAGAAGATGTTCTCTTGTTACATTATCATATAGGGGATGTTCTGGAGATAGATGAAAATATCGAAAGAAAGAATTATTATGGTATCGGTGGTTATCCTACATACATGGTTGGAGGAATATACAAAAAAAGAGGAAGTGGTGGTGACGTATACAGTATACTTTCTACTTACTCAGATTGTGCAATAGAAATACTATCTGGAGATATAGACATAGAAATGGAATACAACGATGGAACATTAGATTACGAAATAACAACACAGGTAGATTATGGAGAGGTAACTATATACGCGGTGTTATTTGAAGACAATGTACAAATTCCAGGTGAAGATTTACAAAGAAATGTAGTTAGAGCTATAGAAATAGAAGAAGTAGAAGATTTACCAAAAAACTATTCGGGAACAGTTGATTTCACAATAAGCGATGATTGGAATAAAGATAACTTAAATCAGTTAGTTTTTATAAGCAAAAAAGGCAACAAGCTAATTTTAGCTGCAGAAGAATTGCTTAATGGCGTTAACCCTCCCATTATAAGTAAAGAAAGTGGCCCTATTGGAACGATAAATGAAAGCAGTAGTACTTTCACCTGGAGTGGTAGTGACTCCGATGGTGAAATAATCGAATACGAATATAGAAAAGATAGTGGTAATTGGTATTCAAACGGATTATCCAATTCATATACTTGGGAAGGATATTCAATAGGGGCTCATACATTTGAAATTCGAGCGAAAGATGACAGTGGTACTTACTCCAATACAATCAGCTGGTCTTTTAATTACCTACCTGGCGTAACAAATGGCAAATTCAAAGTTGCAAACTCATGGGGAGTGGGTGGATGGGAAAACGTTCCGGATGGATTTTTGTACATCACCTATGATGCGATGATAGAAAATAATGTTCACTGTTTCATCTTGACTCCAAGCCTTGGGTATGAACCACACTGTATAGCAGTGTTTAAAATTGATCATGATGTAAGGAATGACTGCGCTATAAAAGTAGGGGTCGGTGATCCCGATAATCCTTCAAAAGAAAAAGCCTTCACTGGTGATACATATCATGATGGAGGAAAACATCCTTTCCCAAACAACAAAATGGTACTTGACATAACAGAATTCCTCCCTATAAATGATGATGTATATCTTAAAGTATATGATGGATCGGATAGCGATACTGGTACAATAGAGTATTTCGCTGTTGAATATTACGACAGTTACAATTTAAGCAATCCAGATATAATATATACTGCTAAAGGCTTACCTGCTAACACAACAAATAACAATACCACCATAGTAAATATAGATGATGTTAGCTTAAGTGAAGCCTATCAAATAAGTAGCGAAAAATTATACAAGTACATCACAAGAACACTTACAGATGAAGACTTTGAGATAGTAGAAACAAATAACACAAGCGAAAAATACAATAGCCATGCCACAGGATTGCTTTCCTTAACAGAAGAGGACATTGAATGGTTAAAGGACAATGCACTAACAATCACTGGTTTCAAAAAGCTAGAAACATTACCAAACAGTTTAGACAATTCGGATACAATTTATTTCCCGCCGATAGGCGAGCAAGATGGTGTTGGTTCGTGCGTGGCATTCTCCCTTGGCTACTACATAAATACATATTACCAGGCCAGAAAAAATAATTGGGATTTAAGTGGGGCAAGTTGGGAGGGTGGATATTACGGAGAGCCAACAAACAGTTACCAGGACAAGATAATGAGTCCAAACTTTGTATACAACCAGATAAACAATGGCATAGATAGTGGATCATCTTATGTAGACGCAATAAAGCTAATTTCTAATATAGGTGAATGTTCCTGGGAGAAATTCCCCTATCAGACAAATCCTAAAGATGGGACACTGGATTACTGTACAGAATGGCCAGATGAAGAAGCATGGAGAGAAGCACCAAAATATCGAAGTTCTATGCAAAGCTTATATTATATTTCGGTAGATAGTTGGGCGGATATAGATACATTAAAAAATCTGCTGAATGATGGTTACTTGATTTCAATAAGTATTAATGCAGATAAATATAAAAATTTAACAAATGAAGATGTTTGGAATTTGGGAAATTATAACAACATAACTTCTACAAATCATGCCAATACAATTGTAGGTTACGAAGATGACTGATTAGCAAATTCAGTTATTACTGTCAACATCGACTAAAACAGGTCTATTAGGAATTTTGTGCAAACTCCCTCCAACGGATTGGTGGGAATGGAGGAAGCGATAGGAGCAGTGTATCCCCGGGCACACACCAGTTCAAGGAAGTCGGTTTCATCGTGGTAACAATTTATGTTATAATGGTGTCGCC
>JAGGWC010000021.1 GCA_021157645.1 Candidatus Cloacimonadota bacterium
ATATTCCATTCCCAACTGCCATCATCTTCAGTGGAAGCAACCAGTACTTCTCTATCTCTATAAACCATTTCCAGTTCTATTTTGATATTTCCTGTAAAATTTATAGATGTCCATGTAATTGGATGTGCAGAACCTTGTTCCCATTGTTCTCCACCATTTGGGCTAACAACTATTATTGTTGGTTGGGGAGTTCCTCCGAAAGTTTGGCTATTATTCAATTCTCCCGGAGTTTCTGCTGCCGGTTCCTGCCATGTAAAATCACTATAAACAGCTCCAGCTCCAAGTAACTGTAACGATTCCCCAATTTGAGTTGCACCACTTTCCTCAACACCAATATCAGTTGACATTACACCATTTGCCGGACCAATCCCGGCCTCAAAAGTACCTTCATAACTTAGAAATTGTCCTCCAATAAGTGTACCTTGATAATCTATTGCAATACCGTCAGGTTCACCGTTCTGGATACTTGAAGGATACCAAGTGTATAGAGAATAATTCTCACTTGTTATTCCTGGTGTAAAGAAGTCTAAGGTTTCAGAATCATAAATAGCGCTATTACTCCCATTATATAGTGTGATCGTGAAATCACTTAAAGTGTAACTTCCTGCATTTTCCAAGACTATCTCAATAAACTCGCCTTCATCTGTACTTACATTATCATAATGAAATTCATTAAGCCAAATATTTTGGGCAGACAAAAACGTTAAATAAATTGTTAACAATATAATTATAAAGTAAATTTTGTTCTTATTCATTACCACTCCTTTATTTCTATTTGTGTAAAGATCGGTTCCATTTTATCAGCAGCTCTCTTTTGGTAGCTTTTTGCGGCTTCCTGGAATCTATACCAATCCGTTTTTTTATAATTTTCACCAAAAGAAAGTTTATCCTTTATTGGATCAAATTTGAATTTTTTATCATCAAGAAATTTAATATCTTCTATAACTGCCTCACTTAACCAACTGTATGGTGCATAACCAGCTTTAGCATTGTGATTAGATATTAGTTCTTGATATTTTCCAATTCTCTCTTTCATTTGTTTTTTATATGAAGACAAATGTCTTTCATCGATTTTGTCTTTGAGGATATCAGTAATATTTGCTTTTACCTCTGTCCAATTAGTAGGACTTGCTGTGAACATAAGAAAATTCTTATAGAGTTTATTTGATGCCAATAAAACCCGCTCAGTATTATCAATTGTACTATTTTCTTCTATCAGACGTGGATCATGCCATACGAGGTTAGGTATATCGGGTTTATACCCTGCATCGGCATGTCCAATATTTGGTGTAAGAGTTTCCCAAACTCCTTTCATTGCATTCATTTCGTCGAAGTTTCCAATAAAATTCTGGTGAGATATTGTATCAGCTAACATATGAGACGCAATGCCAAGTGAGTATAAGTTCTCACTTTTTGTTGCATCGTAAAATATTTCTTGAGCATGTGTGCTGGAAGATGTAGTATTAAGAAGGTGCATCTTTCCATCTTTTCTTCTAGTTTTAGGGCTTGTTGGGTTTCCTGGCATAAAATGGAACAGCAAATATATTCGCATTAATTGTTTTCTGGGTTTGATAATATTCTTTGTTTGTGTGATGTAATTTTTGTATTCTGAATTATCAGGAAGCTTGATCTTATATTGGGTTGAGTTATCATCAACATATTGTGATGAATAAGCAATGATCTCAGCTTCGGAATTATCAAAACCAGCTTCTAATGCCAAATATTTTGTTATGTAGTAATGAAATTCAATATTCATATTTTTCCCTCTCTACAAAAGAAATCATATATTAATTATGGATACAATAATACATAAATTAATGTTTATTGTTTAAAGTTATGGTGTCAACTAATTAATATTTTTTTACTCTAATATATTTAAATTATTCAATTGAAATTTAGGAAAAGATTGCCGAACCTGATAAATTAAAAGATAAATTAGGAATTTTGGAAGACTGCTGTTCACGAAAAAAATGCCCTAACCATTACAGGAGAGGACATTTATATTTATGCTAAATATTAGTCTTCAGTAAGAAGTTCAGGATATAATGGAAAGTTATCGCAAAATTCACGGACTGCAACTTTTATTTGTGCCAACTTTTCTTCGTCATCATGATTATTGAATACTTGAGTAATATACTCTGCAATTTGTTCCATATCTTGTTCTTTCATACCTCTAGTAGTAACTGCAGGAGTTCCCAAACGAATACCGGAAGCAACAAATGGAGGTCTGGTGTCAAAAGGTATAGTATTTTTATTTGCAGTAATCCCAGCTTTGTCGAGTGCTCCTTCCATTTTCTTTCCACTTGGATTTCCACTATCTTTATCACCCAGGTCTATCAACATAAGATGTGTGTCTGTTCCACCTGAAACTAAACGTAATCCTTTCTCTTCTAACGCCTTTGCCAACGCTTTTGCATTTTTTATCACTTGTTCTTGATAGATTTTGAAATCATCCTGAAGCGCTTCCTTAAATGCTGCAGCTTTTGCAGCAATAACATGTTCAAGTGGTCCACCCTGGATTCCAGGGAAAACCTGTTTATCAACTTCTTTTGCATATTCTTCTTTACAGAGTATCATTCCACCACGAGGTCCTCGCAATGTTTTGTGAGTTGTAGTTGTAACAATGTCTGCATACGGAATAGGATTCTGATGTAATTTAGCAGCAACAAGACCTGCAATATGAGCCATATCTACGAATAATTTTGCACCTACCTCATCGGCAATTTCCCTGAATTTTTTAAAATCAATTTTTCGGGGATAAGCACTTGCTCCAGTAAGAATCATTTTAGGTTTATGCTCAAGAGCAAGTTTTCTTATCTCATCGTAATCAAATTGTTCTGTTTCCTTATTAACACCATAAGGGATGATATTGAATAGCTTACCTGAGAAACTTAGCGGATGCCCGTGAGTGAGGTGTCCGCCGTGAGTAAGTTCTAAACTAAGAACAGTATCACCTGGTTTTACTAAGGAGAAATATGCAGCCATATTTGCTTGAGAACCAGAATGAGGTTGAACATTAACATGATCAGCACCATAAATTTCCTTAGCTCTTTCAATAGCGAGTTTTTCAACTTCATCGACCCATTCGCATCCGCCATAATATCTTCCATAAAGGCTATATTTTAATTTTCCTGTTTTCTTGCTATAGCGATAAGGATAACCCTCTGCATATTTGTTTGTGAGTACAGAACCGGCAGCTTCCAAAACAGTGCGGGATACAAAGTTCTCTGATGCTATAAGTTCAAGATTCTCAGTTTGTCTTTTCAGCTCATTATACATTGCATCAAAAAGTTCGGGATCATTTTTCTTAATGTATTTCATCTATTATTTCTCCTTTTCATAATTTGATATTTTATCTAATCTTTTCTGATGTCTTCCACCTTCAAACTCTGTATTGAACCAAACATCTATAATTTCTTTTGCAAGATATTCTGAAATGAATCTTCCTGACAAGACTAAAATATTGGAATCATTATGCCTACGAGAGAGTTCAGCAAATTGCTTTGTTTGACACAATGTAGCTCTTACACCTGCTACTTTATTAGCTACAATGCTCATTCCAATTCCGCTTCCACAAATTAATATTCCTCTTTCGCAGTCTCCATTAGAAACAGCTTCAGCCGCTTCAAATCCAGTATCAGGATAATCCATTGAATCTGAATTTTCCGTACCGAAGTCAACAACCTGATGCTTGGTTAAATACTTTTTTATTTTTTCTTTCAGTTCAAAACCGGCATGATCGGAGGCAATGGCAATTTTCATTATTCTTCCTCACTGCTAAGTTTATCTTTATCTGCCATCAAGCAGGCAAAAGCCAGGGAATATAATTTGTTCTGTAGTGTATCAGTTCTTGATGAAAGAGTTGTTGGAACTTTTGTTCCTACGATATAAGTTACCATGCTTGCTTGGGCAAAATAGGTTAATGATTTATAGAAAACATTTGCAACTTCTAAAAATGGGAACACAAGACAATCTGCATCACCCTCTACACAGCTCTTCACGCCTTTGTAATGCAGGCTTTTAGGATCGATTGCCAGATCAATAGAAAGTGGCCCATCAATATCAGCATTTTTTATTTGATTACGATCTGCCATTTTAGAAATGAAAGCACCATCTACAGCAGTTGGGATTTTTGGATTTGTTTTTTCAGAAAAAGAGATTATTGCTACTTTTGGTCTTTTCACACCAATTTTCCTGGCAGTATCAATTACATACCTTGTCATAGCGATTTTTTGTTCAATATTCGGTCTAGGTATAAATGCTGCATCAGTAAAAATAAGAAGTTTATGATAATTAGGAATTTCTGCAATAGAAATATGTGATAAAGTAGCTTTTGGAATCATTATTCCATTTTCTTTATCGATTATGCATCTCAGTAATTTATCTGTTGAAATTATTCCCTTCATCAGCACATCACCTTTGCCATGATTTAAAAGTGTCATTGCTTTTTTACCGGATTTTATCTCATCAGGTTCGTGAACAATTTTATAAATATTTGGATCAATATCATGATCAACACAGATCTTAGTTATCACTTCTTGATCTCCGATCAGAGTAAATTCAGCAAACTTAAGATCGATAGCTTTTTTAGTTGCCAGAATTGTTATTTCATCTTGTCCATAAGCAACTACAACTCTTTTCTTAGATTTAGTTTTTACGAGTTCTATCAAGTCCTCTAGTTTATTAATTGCCATTTCTCCTCCGAAATTTTTTTTTACTGAAAAC
>JAGGWC010000236.1 GCA_021157645.1 Candidatus Cloacimonadota bacterium
ATCTAAAAGAGATCGCTCTTACATATACATTTGTTTTAAATATTTTAGAAATTAAAAAATAACCTTACGGATGAATGAATCACCTCTTGAGAGGGGTGCAGCTTTAGCTGCGGGGTGTGTTATATCGATATTGGTTAGCATTATTAATATTCAACCATTTGATAGCTGAAAGAATTCCAGTATCGTTTTCAATAAGTTGAAAGCCAATACACTATTGCGGAGGCTTTATAGTTGCCTGACAACTACAAAGTTGCCAGACTAAAAAACTAACTCGACTTGGGTTGTACAGAAACTAACCCGACTCGGGTTTTGCAAACTCGAGTCGGGTTAGTGACGATTTAGTGTCCGTTCTTAACTCAACTATCATTTCATTCCCGTTAAGTCAAGTCCGAAGGTTTTATTTCACCATTAACATCTTCTTAGTGTATTCTTCTGTTTCTGTTATAAGTTTATAGAAATATATTCCGGAAGATACTGATTCCCCATCATCATCTTTTCCAATCCAAACCACAGAATGTTGACCCGCTGGCAACTGTTCACTGATAAGCTGTTTTATTTTCTGTCCTTTAATATTGTAGATTTCAAGATTCACAAAATCGGAATTTTGTGTTACTGAAAAAGAAATCGTTGTTGTTGGATTAAACGGATTAGGATAATTAGTTAGTTTCATTTTAGATTTTATTACTTCATTGTTTACTGAAGTAGTGTTTTCTAACTTAGCTACAAAAATTTCAGAACCCCCATTACCGGTAATCCCAATGGTTCCGAAAGTGGCAGCTCCATAGAATTTACCGGTTACATAACAGTTTCCACTAATGTCTGTAGATATACCGAAGGAGTTGTCACCAAAAGAATATGTACCTCCAGCAGTTGTAGCCCAAAGCCAATTTCCATTTGTATCTAAACTGGTTACAAAGATATCATAAGTAGTGCTGATAAATGAAGTGGTTCCAAAATATACAGTACCAATAAATTCACCAGTTGCATAGCAATTTCCATTGTTATCTGTAGAGATGCTGTAACCTGTGTCATCTTGACTTGACCCTCCAGCTTGATTTGCCCAGAGCCAGTTACCATCAGTATCCAGTTTGGCAATAAAGATATCTCCTTGCCCGCTGCTGTTAAGTGAAATAAACCCAAAATCAGCAATACCCCAAAATTCCCCAGTTATATAACAGTTCCCACTGTTATCGATAGCAACGCCATAACCTTCATCACTATAGGTGCTTCCAGCACGTTCTGCCCATAACCAGTTACCATTTGTATTCAACTTGGCAACAAAGATATCTGAATTACCACTGCTGCTCAGTTGTGTAGATCCAAAAGTTGCTGTGTCATAAAAAAAACCGCAAATATAGCTGTTGCCATTTGCGTCTGTTTCTATATCATTAATCTCATCCCACAATTCACTTCCAGCGTGGGTTGCCCAAAGCCAATTACCATTTGTATCTAATTTAGCGACAAAAGCATCGCTGTATCCATAACTTGTAAGCGAGATTGAACCAAAATTAATATCACTGGCTGAACTAAAAAATCCAGTTACATAACAGTTTCCACTGTTGTCTGTAGCAAAGCTTTTCCCTTCATCAGTACTTGACCCACCAGCTCGTCTTGCCCAAAGCCAGTTCCCGTTTGTATCCAGTTTAGCTACAAATATATCAGAACCACCTTCACTTTCCAGAGTAGTATCACCAAAATAAGCTGTATCCCGAAATTCACCTGTTATAAAACAATTACCATCCTCATCTGCAGCAATACCATAACTTCGGTCACCATACGGATCAGAATCTCCTCCTGCACGTTTTGCCCAGAGCCAGTTACCATCTGCATCCAATTTTGCTACAAAGATGTCATCATCTCCACTGCTGGTTAGAGCGATTGTACCAAAATAAGCTATGTCCATAAAATAACCGGTTATATAGCTGTTGCCATCATCATCAGTGGCAATGCCGCAGCCATAATCAGAAATTGTTCCACCTGCACTTTCTGCCCAGAGCCAATCGGGTGCTTGAGCAAAAATGTAAACTGCAATAAACAATAAAGATAAAATAATAATTACCTTTTTCATACTACCCCCTTTTTTTTGTTATTTGTTAAATAATTTTTTTTTAGCATTATTATTCGATTTTTTCAAAAAATTAACTTTCTTAATAAAATGTCAATAATTTTACTTATCATAAAGTTGATTTTCTAACGCAATTGGATTGCTAAGTTAATATCTAATAAAAAATAATTGTATTTATAGTTAACGTAAAACAACAAAATAAATTCAATTCTGATTTTTTCATACGTTTTTAATTTTTTTTATTTTGATTATTGAAAATTATCTTTTGTTTGTTTGAGTTCGTTTTTGTTAGTTGCTTATTTCTCTTTGTTCTTAACTCAAGTCTTCGCTTTGCGAATTCTCAAGTCAAGTCCAGGTCTCCTAACCAAATCCTTGACATCATCCTCTACTAATTAACTTTTGTTTTGCGCTGAAGTAAAGGATTCTAAAGTTGTATTTTACAGCTAAGATACTTTACCGATAGGGTATTTTTGGAAACGAAAATATCTCCCGTGTTTGGAAAGGCGAGAAGGAAATAAAAATACTCATCCTCTTGCCTTCAAAAAATTTTTTATTTTTGGAGGACAAATGAACAAATTCGCTAAATTACTTTTCTTGGGAGTTATCATTCTATTCACATTTATAGCCTGTAGTGATGGCCCATCTGGAAATGAAAATGAAAACCCGATTCCACCAGCTTTTGCAGAAGTATTAGACATTGAATTTACAATACCAGATTCAATAGAGCTAATTAATTACACATCAGAACAAGTAAATTATAATGGCTTAATGGTAACAGGCTATTCTCTTGATCAATTCGTTGATATGGATTCGGTTAATGCTTATATAGATGAAGATGAATTTGATGGTAGGAAACTATTTGCTATTGAGATCGTATCGAGTGATGAAGATGGAAACTGGACACCAAGAGATAATGGTTATTATGATCTTTCCTGGGAAGATTTTATAACTGGTTATCTACTTCCTGATGAAAAAGGTAGAACATATTTTGCAGATGAGAATATTCCTTCCGGGCACAAGGTGAAATGGGCTTATTATCTACGTCTTTATAGAAAGATCAACGTTGTTCTGGATGCCAATATAATAATATTTGAAACTGGTGCATTCACTCCACATGAAATCACTTATACAAAAGATGAAGAAACTTATACAGTGAATGCAATTAAATTAGAAAATTTCATTTCAGATTATGTCACTCAAAATCCACAGAATTTTCAATATCTTTTCACTGCTGCTGATGGTTGGGTGAATGATGATTCTAATAATATTTTTAGTTGGGATACAATTCAGAACGGTTATTGGCTTCCTGAACAAAATAAAGCAGTTTTCTTAGATACTAATTTCGATACAATTTTTAAAAGCGTGAAAATTGTAGAAAAAATTGATTTGGTGGAGATTCAAAGATAGTGAGCTGGTTGAGGAAATATTCATCTCAGGATTTGCTTTATATTGCGATCATGAGTGCTTTGGGGTTAGCGGCTAAACCAATAATAACTCCACTTATTCATCTTTTTTCTGCTCCCCTAATGATACCCGGTGGTTCGCTTGCCGGTGGTTTATATATGATGTGGATAGCACTTACTATTGCGATTGTGAATAAACCAGGAGCAGGTTTTCTAGTTGGGATTACACAAGCTATTGTAATGTTGAGTTTGGGTTATTTTGGAAATCACGGTGCTGTCTCACTGATAAGTTATACTATGCCTGGATTAATGGCTGAGATAGTTTCTCTATTTTTCAGAAATAAGAAAACTTTGCCTTTTCATGTTCTCGTTGTAACTGTAGCAAATCTTACCGGTGCAGTTATTGTAACCATAATTGTAATGCGGCTTGCAACAATTCCATTTATCGTTTCACTTATCGCCGCAGCTATTTCCGGAATTGTAGGTGGCATTATTTCATATTCAATGTACAATAAACTAAAAAAATATAGAATAATATAGGGAGAAATATGAAGGCAATAATATTTGGAATAATTCTATTTGTAAGTTCACTGCTCTTTTCAATTGAACTTATTGATGCAGATAGGGTTATTAATATCGATCAAACAAAATTGGATAGTTATGAAAAAGTTGAATTAGCAACTCATCGTAGCGATGATGGCGAAGAGAAGGATGATGACTGGATTGGCATAAAACTAATTGATATTTTACAGGAATACAGTATTTCCAATTATGACAAAATTTGTTTTACCTCTTCAGATAATTATCTTGTAAGAATTTCTAAAGAAGATATCTTAAATAAAAAAGTTATTTTAGCTTTAGTTAGGAATGGCATGACACTCGATAATGAACATATTCGTTTGGTAATCCCTGAAATACGAGATATGTTCTGGATACAAGATATCAGTACGATCAAAACTGAATCAATCTCAGATATTCTCTTTCCTCATACACTATATTTTGCAGAACCAATTATTAATAAAACACAAATTAGAGATGAATTGCCTCCATTTATTAAAGTTACTGGCTACACATTCCCAAACATAATGTCTCAAGTATTTCCATTCCTTAAAGATGAAATGCTCATTGTTGGAAAAGATGGAGTGAAGCATAATTTGGATTATGATAAATATTTAAAGAATGCTCTTTTAATAAAAAATGGTGATTCATTTGATTTAAAAAGTCCTGATATGCCTGCAGGAATGTGGATCAAGAATCTGGCTTATGTTCAGATCTTTGATGTTGCAGTAATTTTCAAAAGTCATTTCACATCACTTACTGATGTGAATAGCATACTCAATTGGAATAGTTTCCCTGCTGAAGTAATTCTTCATTTCGGTGAAAATAATAAGAAACAAAGCTCAAATGAAAATTTCAAAACAGGAAATTGGAATAAAGCAGAATGGTTGGAATGGTAAGAAAATATATAATTTTATTTATTGTTCTATTTTTTTTTGCTTGTTCACAAAATGATTTGATCCTGACCGGAAACATCGAGAGCAGATCTGTAATTAGTGATACTGGCAGACTTGATGAGATTCTTGGTATTCCTCATGCAAGATATGCACTTCTAATTGGTTCTGATGGAACTGCTGCCTTTATACCATCTCGCAATTTTTTCAAAATCTTTATCCAAAAAGATAAAAATAGTTGGAATTCCAAAGCAGATAATTTACCTACATTTTGTAATATTCATAATCTAAAAGAAATATGCATTTATACTAAAACTTCAATTGAGAATAATAATTTCTCGAAACGAATGAATGATTTTGAGTTTTTGGGACAAAGTAGTAAAA
>JAGGWC010000235.1 GCA_021157645.1 Candidatus Cloacimonadota bacterium
ATTAATAAGTTATAATATACTTTACAAATAAAAGGCCAGAATAAAATTAACAAAAATTATGTTTGAATTAAGGAGTATTTTAATGAATAAAATTGGATTTGATTTTCCTAATACACCACGCAAAACAGTTCTTCACAATGCAGAAGAGTGGTATCAAAAACTATTATCTAAACGATTTGAAAAAGATTATTCACCACAGAAAACAAGTAATTTTGGTGAGTATGAAATGGCAGTTAATTACCTTACTTCAATTTTAGAAGAAGCAAAAGCTATAGAAAAAGTTGCGATATTTAATATTGATCATATGGCACAAATACAATTTACAGGATTAGATGCTGTAAATCTTCTTGATCGCGTACTTCCTGCTGACGTTAAAAATATGAAAATCGGACAATGTAAATATACACTTTTGCTGACTGAAGAAGGAACTGTTCTTGATGATTTGATCATTATGCGTGTTAAAGAAGATGATTTCATATTAGTGATTAATGCAGGTCACGACATTACAGATAAAGAAAAAAACATGATCTCTGATGCAGATTTTATTTGTAAATATTTAAATGAGAATGATGATGTATACATTAAAGACATTTCTGATGAACTTGTAAAAATAGATATTCAAGGTCCCTTATCCTATAAACTGATAACCAAGCTGTATGGCGAATATGTTGTAAAGAATAGAAATAAACCATCCAAGAATATGAAATTTTTCACTTTTAATGAATTTGATTTTGAAGAACATCATTATTTATTAAGTAGAACAGGGTATACAAACCGTTGGGGATGGGAGTTATATATTCCTGCAGAAGTTGCAGAAGAACAGTTTAAACGTATTATATTGGAAGCATTAGATTTAGGTGGATTGCTCGTAGGACTTGGTGGTAGAGATGAAAATAGAATCTCTGCTGGAAATTTCGGATTACCACTTAATGGAAGTGAATATGATAAAAATCACACTCCGACAAATGCACCTCTTTTTAATGCAGCAATCGATATGGATAAAGAATATTTTGTGGGTAAAAAAGCACTGCAAAGAGATATTGATTCTAATATTGATAAAAGAATGGTTCTTTTTATTTCTGAAGGAATAGTTACAGGAAGAATGATCTATAAAAATAATGAACGAATTGGAATTGTAACTTCCAGTATTAATTCTCCAAATATTTCACAAGAAAAACGTGAGTTTATCGGTTCAGAAAGAAAGAACGTTAGTGGAAAAGACGGAACTGCGGCAATTGGATTGGGCTGGTTGACACATAATCCATTCAAAATTAATGAAGATGGAAAAGATATTCTAATTAAAGATAATATTGCTATTCGCATTCCAGTTGAATTTTATCGAATTGATAATGAAGGTAAACCAAAAGGTAAACCTGTTAAAGGTTATATCTCTGGGGATGGGATAACACCTGCTACAGCTCCCAGAGCTTTAAAGAACATTCAAGATCTTTAATTATTTGTGAAATATAAAGATAAGATTTGCAAGACAAAGTTTATATAAGATATTTTTAAGAATATATAAAAAATCTTTGACACATAAACCGGCAAATCTAAATGTGCCCAAGTAAATTAAGTGAGAAATGCGGGGGTGTAGTTCAGTTTGGTTAGAACGCCTGCCTGTCACGCAGGAGGTCGCGAGTTCGAGTCCCGTCGCTCCCGCCATTATAATCAAAGAGTTGTTAATTGTAAAATTAGCAGCTCTTTTTTTGTTTAAAAAACTTCTATATCTATATCACAATTCACAAATCTTATAGACGTTGCGAAGGTAACACTAAATACTCCCAGTTTTCCATTTTCCTTTTTTATAAATAACGATGGCAAGAATTGTTGTAAAAAAATTACTTATAAGCATTGACCACCAAAGTGCATCGTAAGAATGAGCTGAAAGTGGAATTGATAGTTTTGTTAATATACCATTTAAAAAACTGTCTCTGATAAACGCATATTCTAAAATCTTGCCAGAAAGAATAAAAACCAGTGGAATTCGTAATAACCAGAGTCTTGATATATTCAGCACCATTGTTGGTTTCGTATGACCAGATCCGTTGAAAACTCCCATAAAAACAAACATCAAACTGAAAATGAGAGCAGCAAAAGAAACAACTTTGAACATTCTCTCCCCTACGCCTGCAATTGCCGGATCATTTATAAAGAATTTCGTAAGGGTTGATCCAAAGAAAAATAGAATTGAGCAACCAACCAACATTATCAATAAGACCAATATCATTCCCGCTTTTACACTTTTTACAGCTCGAGATACTTTTTTTGCTCCAAGATTCTGTCCTACAATAGTTGCTAAGGCATTACTAATACCCATCGCCGGCATCATAAAAAGTCCCATCATTCTATTACCAATTGAAAATACACTTATTACAAGTATTCCATAAGAATTAACAAATCCCTGTAGAATAATGAATCCAAAGCTAGTTATAGAATTTGCAATAGAAGCAGGAATACTGATATTAAATATCCTTTTCAGCAACTTCTTATTTGGTTTTAATTCATGCAAGTTTGGGATAATATGAGCTGTTTTCTTTTTTAGAAAATATACAGCCAATACAGCTGCCACTATCCTTGAGATCAATGTTGCTTGAGCAGCTCCCACTGTTTCCATCCTCGGCATAATTCCAATTCCAAAAATGAAAATAGGATCTAAAATAACATTTAAACTAACAGAGATTATCTGTATTTTCATGGGTGATATTGTATCGCCTAAGCCATGTGCAAAACTTTGATATGTCAAAAATATGAACATGAATAATACACCGACTAGAATGTATGATATAAATTGTTTAGAAATTTCAAATATTTCTAATGGAACATGAAGCAAGCCTAGAATATCATCAAGAAAAATAAAACTGAAAGTTAAAAAAATAATGGAAAACGCAATGAGTATCAGCACAAATTGACCTACTACTTTTTTCATCATTTCCGGAGTGCCGGCACCTTTAAATTGTGAAATAAGAGCAGTACCGGCTACCATAAATCCAATTCCAAATGAAGAAAGAAAGAAAATTAATGGAAATGTTAAACCGGCTACAGAAACGGCGTTCATGGCATTATCACCTAATTTACCCAACCAGAAAGCATCAGTAAGATTATAAAAAGTCATCATGAAATTGGATAGCATTATGGGTAATGCTAACTTCATCATGTTTTTATAAATACTTCCACTGGTAAGATCCATTCCTGATTCTTTCATTAATTCCCCATATTTATTTTCATATTCGAACGTAACTGTTAAACCTTGCGGATGATGCATTGGTTTTGCGAAGCAAAACGATGCTGGAACTCTCTCGCTTGTCTGATGGTCGAAGACCTCCGCAATGGTTAAAACTAATTTTCAAATCTACCATTGCGAAGGTTTCGTCCCTTAACCATTCGCAAGGTATTTCCATTATTCTATAGAGTTTTGCTTAATTCTAGTTCATCAATTTTTCTAACCTTTCTAAATTTTGTTGAGCAACCTCAAACTCAGGATTGCTCTTAATGCACTTTCTAAGAAGATTCTCAGCTTCTTTATAATTCTTTTCATCTATTAGTAATGAGGCAAGATTATTCAAAGTTTTTTGTTCATTTGGAGATTCATCTAAAATTTCATAATATAAATTTTTTGCAACTACAAGATTTCTGTTTGAATGTTGAATGAATGCATAATTGTATTTCGCTTCTACAAATGCAGGATCTAATATCATTGCCTGCAAGAAATGATGTTCAGCTTTCTTTTGGTTTTTAGAGAACGTGTAATATAATCCCCAATAATATTCAAAATCGGATGAAGTAATATAAATATTAGAATATTTGGTTAATAATTCATATGCTTTTGTAGCCTCATTTTTAGAAAGTAAGATTGCAATTTGTTGTATTGCTTCACTTTCACTATTAAATAATTCTGGTATTCCAATAATTAAAGATTGGACTTTCCAAATATTATTAATTAAATTCAGATTGATTGTCAGATCGTATTTATAATTTATATCAAAATACACAAGAGCCTGATTTTTTTCTTTTGTTAAAGCTGATGATATCATATCAAAACTATTTATCTTCTTAATTACTTTATTTGTTGCAATTATATTTACAAATTTATCATCAAGATCATGTGATTTCCAGTAATCATTATTACTCATTATTAAAGCTACTTTTTCCCATTCGTTTGTGTAAAGATACTGCATAAATTCAAGAGCATGATCTTCATATGTTTTTGGGGTAGAATTTACTTTAAGATTATCGAGTGATAACCTTTCTTTTAAATAATATAACGGCACAATAGGATTAATATTAAATTGATTTAAGAATTCTTCAATAATTTTCTTACCTTCATTTGATTCTGCCATTGTGGCTGGTATCTTATCATTGAATATTTTCTGTGGTTTATTTATCCATAAAGCCATCTGTTTTTTAAGCAGATCAACGTATTCCATTTGTGAATCTGTTTTTCCTTTTAACTGCATAATTTCCGAACTTTTCAAATGATATTCGCATTCACTTGGACATTTTTCATCAACCCTTAAAACATTACAATCTTCCCAGCAAATATCAAATCCTTTTCTCATGCAGAATCTTGTTCCTGTTTTTATTTTACATATCTTGCATTTTTTCTTTTTGAAGATTTTCAAATTAATTCTCCTTAATTCATTCCCGGTATTGGCGGCATTCTTCTTTTGAATTCCGAATTCTTAAACATTTTTATTGTTTTTTCTACTTCTTCATCAGAAAAATCTGTGATCTCTCTTTTATCTATATTTAATTCATACAAATTATACAGTATTTCATCAAGCTTTTCATAAGTGATCCCCAGTTCATCTTCATCGGTTTGATTTTCCCACAGATCTGCTGTTGGATCCTTTGTGATTATGCTTTTGGGAACACCTAATAGTTTTGCCATTTCCCTTACTTCTGTTTTGTACAAATGCCCGAGTGGTTCAAATGCACAAGCACTATCACCGTATTGAGTGCAATATCCTATCATCAATTCCGATAGGTTTCCTGTCCCTGCAACCAATGCTTTATATTTTGCAGATAGATCATAAAGCACACACATCCTTTCTCGTGCCATTCGGTTCCCTCTGCGTAAAATATCAGCATCTGCAGCATACTTTTCAAAATAGGAATCAACCATCGGAGAAATATCAATAATCTCATGTTTTATATCTAATATTTCAGCAAATTCTATTGCGTGATTCAAACTATCGGGATGACTAATGCGATATGGAAGCATTACGGTAAATACATTTTCTTTGCCTACAGCCTTGACGCATAAAGCGGTTGTAACAGCAGAATCAATACCACCGGATAACCCAACAATAAGTTTTGAAAAACCTGCGGATGTTAATTGCCTTTTGATGAATTCCACTATTAATTCAATTTGCTCATTAATATTAATCACACGCATTTCATGCTCCTATTTTTTAATTCTGTTATCCATAAATTCTATTAATCAAGACCTTGCGGATGGTTAAGCTTGTGAAACCTCCGTAATGGCCATTGTTTTCAGATTCAACCATTTGATAGCTGAAAGAATTCCAGTATCGTTTTCAACAAGTTGAAAGCCGATACATTATTGCGAAAGATTTCACTCATCTGCAAGGTTATTATTATAAATTAATAACAACTTGCAAACAAGTTTTTAGATATATCAAGGTCAAGCAAATTATTCCAATAAATTATCACTATTCCAATGTGGAAAGCCCTTTCCAAAAACTGCTTGACATTAGATTATTCCTTTGGATTTTAGAATCTAAATTAATTTAATTTTATAATATAATAAGGAGTTCATAATGAACATTAGTGAGATGAAGTCTAAGCACAAATTATTAAAAGATTATTCCTATGCATTGGGCGAGATTGAAAAAGGTTATACAAACAGAACACTTTACGTTAATCTGAGTAATAAGGAAATCAAGGAAAAACCAGTCACTCAGCTTATGAAAGATAAGTTCGTTGGTGGAAAAGGATTTGGTTTGAGATTACTTTGGGATGCTACAAAGCCTCAAACAAAATGGGATGATCTTGAGAATGAAATCATAATTTCTCCAGGACCCATATGTGGAATTACACAGTATGCTGGTGCGGGAAAATCACTTGTTGTTTCAATTTCTCCGCTAACAGATATTGTTATAGATAGTAATGTTGGTGGTTATTTCGGACCATTTCTCAAGTTTGCCGGATTCGATGCTTTAGAAATACAAGGAAAAGCAGAGAAAGATGTTATTGTAATCATTGATGGAGAAGAAGGAACCATTAGGATAGAAGAAGCTCCTGAAGAAGCTATCGATAGTCACATTCTTGCTGAACAACTCACAGATATGTATGCCAAAGCTGATAATAAGAAAAACCTTGTGTCTGTTGTTTCTGCAGGACTTGCTGCGGAGAATAGTTACATTGGTCTTCTTAATTTTAGTTTTTATGATAAAAAAAGAAAAAAAATTCGCCTTAAACAAGCAGGCCGTGGTGGTATTGGAAGCGTTCTTAGAAATAAAAAAATAAAAGCTATTGTTGTAATTGCCGAAAGCATCAAGCCAGATGCAAATCATGTTGTGGATTTAGAAGCAATTAAAGAATGCGGAGCAAGATTCAATAAAGAGATACGTGAACTCGATGATGATCAATGTAAAATGAGAAAAGAAGGTACTGCTCACTTGGTTGAAATCATGGATGATTATGATCTGTTGCCGACAGAAAATTTTAGATTCGGTTCACATAAAGATATTATGAATATTCACTCAAGTGTTTGGCGTTCCAAATTTACACAAGGTATGTTTGACGGCTGTTGGATTGGATGCACGATGGCTTGTGCTAAAGCTGTTGATGGATTTAAACTTAAAACCGGACCTTACAAAGGTGACTTGGTTATTGTTGACGGTCCTGAATACGAAACAGTTGGCGGTCTTGGTTCAAATTGTGGGATTTTCGATGCAGATCATATTATAGAAGCAAACTTTTATTGTGATACCTACGGGATCGATACAATATCTTTTGGAACTCTGACAGCATTCTTGATGGAATGTTATGAAGCCGGGGTCATTAACAAGGAAATCACAGGAGGACTTGAATTTACATTTGGGAATAAAGATACCGCAATAAAACTTCTTCATCAAATGGCTCGTGGTGAAGGATTCGGTATTATTGCCGGAATGGGCATTAGAAAAATGAAAGCATACTTTGCCAAAGAATTCGGTGCAGATATAAATTTCTTAAATGACATTGGAATGGAAAATAAGGGTTTGGAATATTCCCAATACGTTTCCAAAGAATCTTTGGCTCAGCAAGGTGGTTATGCAATGACCAATAAAGGTCCACAGCACGATGAAGCCTGGTTGATTTTTATGGATATGGTTAATAAGCAGATACCTACTTTTGAAGATAAAGCAGAAGCATTGCACTACTTCCCAATGTTCAGAACCTGGTTTGGCTTGATGGGCTTATGCAAACTCCCATGGAACGACGTAGAACCAGCAAATAATGCCGAAACAGATGAACCAGCAAAAGTTCCAGAACATGTTGCAAATTACATCACGATTTTCAATGCTGTTACTGGCTTAAATATAGATAATAAAGAGATGATAAGACAATCTGAACGAGTTTATAATTTCCAGAGAACTTTCAATATTCGTCGTGGTTATGGTCTCAGAAAACATGATGCTCAACCTTATCGTGCGGCAGGTCCTGTAACAGTTGAAGAATATGAATCACGTGCTGAACGTTATGACGGACAATTAAAAGAACTGTTGAATATTGCTCCTGAAGGAAAATCTACCATAGAAAAAATTGCTATCCTGCGTAAATACAAAGAGGGTCAATATGAAAAACTGCTTGATGCAGTTTATCAGAGACGTGGTTGGAATAATAATGGTGTTCCTACAATTGCCCATTTGAAAGATCTTGGTATGGATTTACCTGAAGTTTTGGAAATCGTTGAACCATTACAATAATGTTGATAAAATATAAGGGGCGACTTCGCCCCTTTTTTTATTATGAACAAAAAAGATTTTTTCTCAGCTCATGATCCAAAAATTATTCCGACTTTGCAAAAAGCCGTAATTGGAATTGCCGGAGCTGGTGGACTTGGCTCCAATATTGCTG
>JAGGWC010000178.1 GCA_021157645.1 Candidatus Cloacimonadota bacterium
AATGAACAGCTTTTCTCAGCTTTTGATGCTTTGGATATGGTAGATATTCTCGGAGAATGATTTGCAAAGAACAAAACTAACAAGACCTTACGGATGGCTGAGGAACGAAATCTCCGTAATGGTTGGTAAATAATAATCAACCATTGCGAAGATCTAACAAGAAGAATTTCCTTCTTTGAGACCATTCGCAAGGTAACATAGAAATAGATATGGAGAATATATGAAAGAATGGCAGCCAAAGATTCTAGCTATTTTGTGTAACTGGTGTTCCTATGCAGGAGCAGACTTGGCTGGTGTATCACGCATGCAATACCCGCCAAATGTTCGAGTAATTCGAATTCCCTGCTCAGGTCGTGTAGATCCGCTGTTCATCATGAAATCGTTGCAAAATGGTTTTGACGGGATTTTGGTAAGCGGCTGACATCCTGGCGATTGCCATTACCTGTCAGGTAATTATATAGCACGACGTCGTTACGCAACTATTAAACCATTATTAGAATTTATCGGTATAGAACCAGAAAGAATTCAATTTTCCTGGATATCAGCCGGAGAAGGAGAACGTTTTGCCGATATCATTACAAAGATCACAAATGAAATAAAAGCTATCGGACCTGCTAAACGGTTAGTGAAGGGAGCAAAATAATGCAGCAGCTTGTAGACAAAGTAAAAGAAATTATTAAAAATAAAGAAGTTGATGTAGTAATTGGATGGGGTAGAGGTTCCCTTCCATTTTCTGCAACTCCTATTTTTGTTGAAACAGAAAAAGATGCAGAAAAACTGATTTTTGATGAAACCTGTAGAAACAATCTTACAACATATCTCACCAAAGATAAACGAAGAATTTCTAAAGAGTATAAAAAAATAGGAATCGTTGTAAAAGGTTGTGATTCACGTTCGGTTGTACTTTATACTGTAGAAAATCAAATTAAAAGAGAAAATGTGGTACTTATCGGGATTCCTTGTAATGGCGTATTCGAGAAGAAAAAGTTATCACAACTTGTAGATGGTAAAGAAATTCTTGATTTCCAAATTGATAGAGAAAACATTATTTTAAAAGGTAGAAATTTTGAACAGACTCATCCTTTAAAAGAAGTACTTTGTGATTCGTGTCTTACTTGCCAATATCCTGATGCACCTGAACATGACTATTTTATTGGAACTCCCAGAAAAGAGGTAAATGTTCCTGATGCATATAAAACTATCAATGAATTTGGGAAAAAATCTTCAGAAGAACGTTGGGCATATATTCAAGAAGAATATTCTAAATGTATCCGCTGCTATGCCTGCCGTAATGTATGTCCTTCCTGCTATTGCCCTGAGTGTTTTGTAGATCAGAATGATCCGCAATGGATCGGAAAAACACCTGAAGTTACAGACTCGATTATTTTTCATCTTATTAGGAATTTGCATATTGCAGGTCGCTGTGTGGATTGTGGAGCTTGTGTTTCCGCTTGTCCTGTCGATCTTGATTTGCGTATTATGAGCAAGAAAGTGGAGAAAGAAATCAAAGAAAGATTTGATTACACAGCTGGAATTGATATTCATGAGAAACCCGCAATGGCAAGCTACTGCGAACATGAAAAACAAGATTTTATAATGGGTTAATTATGATAAAGATAAAGAAAACCGATTTACATAATTTCATCGAATTTCTGATTAAGGATTATAATGTATATGCACCTGCTGATGTTGGTAAAAAGATAGCATTTAAAAAAATCAATTCTGCTTTTGAGATCAGGCATGATATAACAAATACACATCTTTCACCTAAGAACGTTTTCTTTCCACAATCAGAAGTAATGTTCCAATACTCTGACGACGGACTGAAAATTCCAGAAAGAAACGAAAAACCGATCGCTGTTTGGGGTATGAGAAATTGTGATACCAGCAGTTTAATAATGTTGAACAAAGTTTTTGGTGATGCACATCAGATGCCAGATAAGAATATGTATAAAGATCCTTATTGGAAGATGAAGTATGATAATTGTCTCATTTTCGGTCAAGCATGCAACGAACCACTTTCTACCTGTTTTTGCAACTGGTTTGATGGTAATCCTTTCGCAAAAAAAGGAGCTGATGTCTTTGTTGTTGATACTTGTGATCATTTTATTTTTGAAGGTGTCAGCGAAAAAGGTAAAGCATTTTTATTAAAATACAAATTTGCTGAAGAAGCAACAAAGACTGATCTGGATAAAATTGCTGAACTAAAGAAAACAGCAGAATCATATTTACCAGAAAAATTAGATGTAAAACCTCTTTATAATAAAATGAGTCAAATCTGGGATGAACCAATCTGGGATGAGATCAGCGCAAAATGTATTAATTGTGGTGCTTGCACTTTTGTATGTCCAACTTGTCATTGTTTTGATGTTTCTGATGAAGGAAAAGGAAAAAAAGGAAAACGTATCAGACTTTGGGATTCGTGTATGTTCCAAATATTTACAAGAGAGGCATCTGGTCACAATCCAAGAGAATTATCTACACAACGGGTTCGCCAGCGACTTATGCACAAATACAATTATTTCATGGATAATTATGAACAATATCTCTGCACAGGTTGCGGACGATGTGTTCAAGTTTGCCCTGTTAATCTTGATATCCGGGAAGTGATCAAACAAATTTTGGATTATAAAATAAGTAGGAATGAGGATAACTAATGTGCAATTTCGATAATACTTATATCCCAATTCAAATGAAAGTGAAAAAAATTCTGATCGAAAATCCGGATAGGTCATTACGTACATACGATCTTTCTTTTGTGAATGAAGATGATAAAAAAAGGTTTAATTACCTGCCCGGGCAATTCTGCGAATTTTCCATTCTTGGAAAAGGAGAATCACCTTTTGGAATTGCATCTTCTCCAACTGAAGAAGAAATATTAAAATTTACCGTAAGCCGTACAGGTAGTGTAACTAACGAGATTCACTACTTAGAAGAAGGTGATATAGTTGGAATTCGTGGACCAATGGGAAACTGGTATCCTATAGAGAAACTCAAAGGGCAGGATGTTGTAATTATCGGCGGTGGATTTGCTTTCACCACCTTGCGGTCTTTGATAATTTATTTGCTTGAGAATAGAGATGATTACGGTAAGATCACAGTAATTTATGGTGCTAGGAATCCTGATCTTTTCATCTATAAAGATGAACTCAAAATTTGGGATAAAAGAGATGATCTTATTCTGCATCTTACAGTTGATAAACATGTTAAAGGATGGGATAAACTCTGTGGATTTGTACCGGCGATCACAAAGGATGTAAAACCTGATCCTACTTCATGGTGCATTGTTTGTGGACCTCCAGTAATGATCAAGTTCACACTTCCCGTTCTTCTGGAAATGGGTTTTGCTCATGATAAAATTTATACATCATTAGAAAGACGCATGAAATGCGGTATTGGAAAATGTGGTAGATGTGGGATTGGGTCAAAATATGTTTGTATTGATGGACCTGTCTTTTCGTATGAAGAATTAAAAAATATTCCGGATGCGTTTTAGAAATTGATTATTGAAAATTTGGAATTGAAATGAATAAAAAGAAAATTAGATTAATTTCCAGTAAACTCAATAATTGCAGGTTCATTCTTACAGATTGAACCGAAATGTTTTGGACGCATCAACATGATACGTCCTGCTAGTAAAAATGATTAATTGTTAGGAGAAGTATATGAATAAAGATAAAATAATTTTAAGTGAAATGGATGCGAATTTTAAGAATGAGATCGCTTCCAAACCGGGTGCTGAACATTTTAAACAATGTTTTACCTGCGGAACCTGTACAGCTTCCTGTCCTGTAGCTGAAGTTAACACTGATTATGATCCGCGTAAGATAATTCGTATGTCGATTCTTGGTATGAAAGAAGAGGTGTTGTCATCAGATATTCTCTGGATGTGTTCACGATGTTACACTTGCTATGCTCTTTGTCCACAGAATGTTAAGTTCACCGATGTTATCGGAGTACTTAGAGATATGGCTATTAAACAAGGATATGCACCAAAAACACAGGATATACAAATCAGGGAATTGGATAAATTTGTACAGGATCTACGCTGTAAACTAATAGATCAGAAACTGCATCCTAACGGAAAAAATAAAAAGAAAATTAATGATATGATAAACAAAGAATTAAATAAAAAATAGAAGCAAAAAACAAAAAGGAGAGAATTATGCAAGCAGATCAAAATTTGGATTGTAAAGGATTATCATGTCCAATGCCAATTATCAAGTTGTCAAAAACTATCAAGAAAATGAATAGCGGAGAAGTTTTGGAAATGCTTGGAACAGATCCCGGTTCAAAAACTGATGTTCCAGCTTGGTGCGAAAAAACCGGCAATGAAATGTTAGAACAATCAGAAGATGGCGGCACTTTTAAATTTTACATTAAGAAGAAGTAAAAAGAAGGAGTGAATTGTGTTTAAAAAAGGAGTTCTAAGAGAATTATTCGATTCTTTGTTCGGTAAATCCTGGCCTATGTGGGTTGGTGGAATTTTGCTAGCGATGATAAATATTCTTCTCTTCGTAATTAAATATCCGTGGGGTTCGAGTAGCGGATATACAAATATCGGACAAAATCTGTTCCAGATTCTTGGTGTTACAAGTCTTGGAACCAAAGTGCCAATAAACCTTCATGCAGTTGCACTTATGAATATATTTATAGTAGTGGGAGCTTTTGTGTCTTCACTCTTTTC
>JAGGWC010000183.1 GCA_021157645.1 Candidatus Cloacimonadota bacterium
AGTTGTCATAATCATGTCTTAAATGTTTGGCATCAATTCCAAAATCTATGCTTAACTTCTCAGAGAATCGTTTAAAGTTAACATTTCTAAACTTAAATTCCTGCTCATTAGTTCTATTTTTTATATCAGGAATTTCACTAACAAGCAGTTTAAATGTTTCAAAGAAATCTTCATCATATTGCGATGAAGTAACAGATAATGAAGTATTGGAAAAAATAGATTCATTCCAAACAGCTCTCCAGTTCAAACCATAAGTTCCCTGATACAGATTTTGATTCCCATAATGCGACATATAATTCTCTGCAGCATTTTCTTGATCCGGTGAATTATGGTCATCAGCAAAAATAGCTAATAAAGATAGTTTGTGGAATGGATTGAACTCATATGTAAATTTTGCTTGAATATCACCATATTCCGGTGCAGCAGAAGTACCAATATCAATTGCATCAATGATGTACTTTAAGTAACTTCTCTTTACAGCCAGCATAGTAGAACTCTTTTCGGAAATTGGTCCTTCAATAATTCCACCGAATCCTACCCAACTGAAATCTATTTGCGCATCGAATTCATTGGGATTACCTTCGCGGAAATTAATTTCCATAATCGAAGAAAGTTTGTCTCCATAAATAGCAGAAAAACCTCCTGTATTGAATGTAACATCCTGAATGAAATCTACATTCAGAATACCAATTGGTCCACCGGAAGAACCCTGATGTGGAAAGTGATTGATATTGGGGATCTCGATATTGTCAATATAGAATGAATTCTCCATCGGATTTCCACCACGTACGATGAGGTTATTACTCTGGTCATTAACTTTTGCTACACTTGGTAATGACATCATAATTCTGCTAACATCTCCGGCAGAACCGGGAGCTCTTCGAATCTCTTCATTAGAAAAACTCACAACACTTGTTTGTTTATCTTCTGTTTCGGCAAAGTAATCTGTTTCTACCTTTATTCCTTCAATTTGAATTGCTGCTCTCTTCAATTCACCATTAAGAAATGTTGTTCGATTTGAACGAATTATTACATCTAGCTTCATTTGAGGTTGAGTACCAATAACCTGAAAAGAAACAGTATAATTCCCCACCGGTAAATTCATGATCTTATATTGTCCTTTCTCATTTGTGTAAACACCTTTTTCCAATTCCCTTACAATCACTGTTACATTGGATAAGGGATAGTTTGTTTCTGCATCGATTACACGACCCATCAAATTTCCCATTTTAATTTCCTGGGCAGGAAGTATGGAAATCATTACAATGATTCCCAGAATTAGAATTAGTTTGTTTTTCATTTTTTTTCCTAAGAGTCGGCTTGCAGGGCAAAACGATCTCCGTGTGATTTATTTTATTTACAAAAATTATTCAACAGGATTTGTACAAATATTTGCTGATTTTCTTTATTTTTTAGATCAAAATTTAGAAATTCACTTAATAGATCTGGCATCATTCCAATCATTAAAATAGATGCAAATAATTGACTAACAACAATTTTACTCTCTATTTTAGTTTCTGATCTTAACTCAAGCTTAATTAAATCATGAAGCGTTGTTAAGAATTCATTAAATTTATGAACAGTGTTTGTATTATAATCATTCTTATTAAATGTATCAGCAAGGTGGGCTTTGGTTATATTGGGATGATTTATTGCTCCTTCTAATGTATCTTCAAAAAAAAGTTGAAGTGCTTTTTTAGTATCACTTTGCCACATTTCTTCATAATCATTTATATTCTGCACAAAACTTTCGTTCAGGGTCGCATTCATTACAATTTTGAATAATTGTTCTTTAGAACCAAAGTGGTAATTAATTGCTGCTACATTAACCCCAGCCATTTCGGCAATTTTTCTTATTGTAGCACCATGAATACCTTCTTGTTCAATACATTCAATAGTTGTTAGTATAATTTTTTGCTTAATTTCATTACTGCTCATATTCACTCCTTTTAAATATTCTCAAACGTACATTTAAAACATATGTTTGAAAAATAAAAATTAAGATTCCCCGTCAAGAAGTTTATTTATTGATCTTTATTTTAACGAATAATCTCCTAAAAATCAAGCTAACTTCAAATTCCAAATCTTGAATATTTTTTCAGGAGATGCATATGAAAATATAATATAAACAATTTTTTTTAGAATTCAATTCTTACAACATTTTATTAATATTCACATTAATTTATTTCCTAACCTTATTAAATTTAAGTTAATTATGTTTGTTTATAATGAATTATAATAGTCCATTTTTTCTTGCAACAACAAGAAAAAATTTATTTATTAGGAACGGAATGTGCGTAATAAAAAAGAAAATAATATTAGGAGGACGTATAATGTTTAAGAATGTAAAAAACCAAAAGGGATTCAGTCTTATTGAATTATTAGTTGTTGTTGTAATCATTGCTATCTTGGCAGCCATTGCTGTACCAATCTACATGAATTATGTTCGTAATGCAAGATCAACAGAAGCACAAACTGCACTTGCTGCTATCCGCAGTACTTATCGAGTTTATCGCCAAACTTACGGTTCAACCGATAATTACGATATTGAACAAGCACTTAAAGCTACCCATTTGGGAAATAGAACTTTGAAAAATTGGGAATTTGAAGTTGTTGGCAATCCACCTACGAAATATGTTGCAACTTCCACAGAAGAATTTCCAGAAGGTGAAGGGAATCAAGTTTGGTATGATGTGGATGATGCAAAATTTTATGGTTACGGAACTGCCAATGATGATGAAGCCGCTACTTCCGATGAAATTTTAGATTAATTCGGAGGTATTGAATTGACTGTTAAAGAATTATTACAATTTACATCTGATGCAGGAGCTTCAGATCTTCATATTAGTTCTGGTTCGGTACCAATGGTGCGTGTTATAGGTAAAATGAAGAAATTAAATTTACCAGTATATAACGAAGAAGAAGTAAGAGATCTAATATATAGTACAATGAACGATTCTCAAATTACCATTTTAAAGGAAAAACTGGAAATTGACTTTTCTACTAAACTTGATGATAATACACGTTTTCGTGTGAATGCTTTTCATCAATTAAATGGTTTGGGAGTTGCTTTTCGTGTGATTCCTAATGAAATAAAAGATTTTCAAGATTTGCATTTACCGGAAGTTCTCAGTCGTTTATCTATGAAAGATAGAGGTTTGATTCTTGTAACCGGACCTACAGGTAGTGGTAAATCTACAACATTAGCAACAATGGTAGATTATGTAAATGATCATAAACATTGCCACATAATTACAATTGAAGATCCGATAGAATTTGTACATTCTAGTAAAAATTCACTTATTAATCAACGAGAAGTTGGTCACGATACTTGGGGTTTTGATGTAGCTCTTCGTAGTGCTTTGCGTGAAGACCCGGATGTTATTCTGGTGGGTGAGATGCGAGACCTTGAAACTGTTTCTCTGGCTCTTACCGCTGCAGAAACCGGTCATCTTGTTTTCGCTACACTTCACACAAGTAGTGCTACAAAATCTATCGATAGAATTATTGATATGTTTCCAAAAGAGCAACAGGCTCAAGTACGTTCTATGCTGGCAGAATCATTGCAAGCAGTTATAGCGCAAACACTGTTACCAATGAAAGATGAAAGTGATAGAATTCCAGCCTTAGAAATAATGATAGCAAATTCTGCTGTAAAAAATCTAATTCGTGAAGAAAAAACTTATCAGATACCATCTGTAATTCAATCTGGAAATAAAGAAGGTATGCAATCGAAAGATCAATCGTTATACAATCATGTGATGAATGGTTATCTTGATAGAAAAGTAGCAAAAGAATTTGCTGATAATCCAAAAATGTTTGCGACTGGTACAGGTTATTAAAAATGTTTTTTTTTAAATCTTTGAAGTCAGAAAGTGGTATGGGCATTATTCAAGTCTTAGCTGCTCTGTTAATAGTAACGGCATCTATTGCGGGGCTTTTTACAAGTACGTACTATGTTCGATACAAAGCAGACGCTCATTATCATTATCGAGTAGCTTTGCTGAAAGCAACCCAGAAACTTGAAGAAATCAAATGGTATAATATGTACAACCAGCATTCTGTAGCTATCGAAGGTAATGAAACAATTAATACAGGTGAATTTATAATTGATGATTTGAGTGGTAAATCGGTAGTTGGCTTTATGACAAAAAGTAAGCAATCCTTCCGCGATCTTGCTGTAGCAAATTATATAGCTTATGACACAGTTACAATAAAAGTAACATGGCGAAATGGCCCAGAAAGATATTTTAATAGGATCATCAATGTTCCACAGGAACTTGAATTAAGAGAAGATTATTTCTACAGAACAGATCAAGTTGTAGGAGCTTCAGAATGAAAAATATTTTAAAATCAAATAAAGGCATATCGTTGATAGAAATTATTGTTACTCTGCCTCTGGCTGCACTTATTTTTGTAGGAGTATCTTTATCTTTGATTCATTTTATTAATACATACCAAGAGACAAAACTTTATACTCAGTTACAAGAAGATCTTTTCACTGCTGTAGAAACAATGAGACAAGGATATGCAATTGATGAATTTACAAAAAATCAAGCTTTGATAGGTCTTTGTGCCGCAAATTATGTGGAAATAAATCTCGCTAACGATGAGATTACAATAAGCCCTGCATTGGCTGAAGATAATACGAATATTTCAAATTATTGGAGCAAATTCTCCTGCGATGGCGAAGGTCAATTATGGGTATTATCCAGCCATGGGTTAAGTAAAACATTCAAACGACCAATTAAGATATTTCCTTCCACACCAACTAATTTGATTGGGAATCAACCACAATTTAGAATTTTGAATAAAAATTCTATTTGGGAAGTTCAAAAAAGAGACGGAAAGGGAAACCCCGTTTTGATGAGAATAACTTTAGAAGCTCAAGTTCGATTCAGAGCAAAACAGATAAGACAAACTCAAGAAGATGATTTACGGCAAAATACTAAAACCATTAAATATGAAACATCTGTTTTCATTGGAAATTCTCAGACTTAAAGAGGATATCGATATGTTTAGAAATATAATGAAAAATGAAAAAGGTGGAATTTTTGTTATAGCTGCAGCAGTTATTGTAACTATTGTTACCTTTGTATCTTCTGCCACTTTAATGAATATGGTAAATACAGATCAACTCAACACTCAATATCAACATGATAAGATTCAAGAAGAATTATTACTTAGAACAGAATTGACCAGAACATCTTTGGCAATTGAGCAAAATAGATATATCCCTTTACCGGACAGAGTTGTAAAAATATTTACACCTACACGCAGAACAACTTATACTATAGATAATCATAAAGCTCGTGCAAGAACCGGGTACTCTGTTCAGTCTTTGATAAAAGCAGAAAGAGAAGGAAAATCAGGCAGAAAAGTTTTATCTCCCATCAAGAGAATGACAGAAAGATATTTGAACCCTAAAAGTTTAGCTGAATATCAATACATTACTCAAACAGAAGCATCTGAAAATGAAGATGGTGGCTTTGCTGCGTCATTAGTTAAATTTTATAATCAAGACGAATTATATGGGCCACTACACTCAAACAGTGATATTTATCTACAGAATAATAGCTGGCCAGTTTTTTATTCGTTGGTTACAACTACTGGTCATTTTAAAGTTGTTACTAGCACTGGAGCTTATGTAGGTCTTGCAACACAAGTTGCTCCAATGGATGACATATTCTTGGGAGGATGGGAAGAAGAAGTTCCTGAAGTTATTTTTGAACCTAATGCTGAAGAAATTAGACAAAATGGTATTGAATTAGGAAATGATGATACAGATATTGTTTATGTTAATCTTGAAAACGGTAGTTTTGAATTGAAATATGGTGAGATTAATGATATTGAAACAGTTGAATTAGATGTTTTTAGCTGGTTCCCAAGCGATCTCCAACAGGTAGAAGAAGTTATAGCTATTGGTGGAAATTGGTATGAAGATGCAGATTATATCTTTACAAATGTTATAACAAAAAAAGAAACACTTTGGACAAATATAAACTCCTTTCCTATAAACAACAATTCATTTTGGATACCAAATGGAGAACTTTGGATCAAAGGTGAAGTCTCAGGTTCTACAACTTTTGGTTGTGCAGACACAGTTTTCATTGTTGGTGACATTAAATATGCAGGAACTTCCCTTGGTTCATGGCCTGATGGCTTTAGTGGTATTGATCCCGGAACCGGAGAACCGATGTATAACGGTCCCGTAAATCATAATGACTACTTCGGGCTTGTTTCAGAGCAAAAAATATTGATTAGATACAAACATAGAGAACCAGTTAATGGAAGTAATATAATTATTGATGATAACTGCAACAGCATATATTTATATGGAGCATTTGCTGCTATTGCAGAAGGTGATATAGCATTATATGGAGATATGGCTTGTCACTATGATGGTATCTTCACGTTTCAATATCAACATCCTCATGGTTCCACTCCGGATTTCATAGCTCCAAGTCCCTATATTACTCGAGGATTTACGATAGAGCTTTATGATAGTGGTGGAAATGGTTGGGATGATGCGACTATAGATGTGATTGTAGATGGAAATCTTATCTTGAATGATATTTATTGTTTAGGCAGTCAGAGCAATTTTGAATTTGATGTGGATAATGGTGATTTGATAGAAACTCAATATACAGGTGGTGGAAGTGATGATGAAAATTCTTACACAATTTTTGATCATGAAGGAAATATAGTATTTTCAGATGGACCTCCACCCATTCCGGGTTTTGTATCTCCAATGATATTGCTTGAGCCAACAAATATGGAGTCACTTTATACTTTTGTCGATTTACAAAAATATGTTTTTCCGATAAATAATTATCTACCAAATGCAGGATTTAATCTACATGGAGCACATCCGATAAATGGAAATCCTTGTGGTTATCCTATAGAGTCGTGGATTAATAATACTCTTATTGACCCGAATGGATACATACAGTCATACCCCAATTCCGGTGGTAATTATATATATCCCTATGGAACAGATTATCCATGGTACAACCCTGTTTGGCCAGAGCCGTTAACAGATCAGGTTAACCAATATGAACGGGGAGCAATACATCTGTATGGAGCTGTAGCACAAAGAAGACGTGGCTTTGTACATCGTTCAGGAAGTGATCCTTATAACCATCCATATGGTAATTCAAGTCCAAGTCCATGGGAAATGGAAGATTATCATTATGACGGAAATCATCCTTCAACTGGATATGATAAAGATTATTATTATGATAAGCGTTTTTTAGAAGTAACACCCCCTGATTTCCCACAGATTCATGAAAATTGGGGTCAATATAACTTAGCTGGTTTCGTCCAAAAATCATGGTTTTTCAAATCACCTGGTGATTGGGGATTTTAAGAAGAAATAGAAATAATAAATGGTGAGGTAATATGGCTAAAAAGAAAAAAGTGAAATTTAAAGAATCGATAGGTTTGGATATCGGTGAACACAGCATAAAGATGGTCCACCTTAAGAAGCTGCATCAAGGATTTGCTCTTCTTAATTGTGAATCCCGTTCTACTATTGCTGAAGGTGTTGAACCGGTACGTTCCGATCTTTCACCAGATCGTTTTGCACCTGTACTATCGAGTATGTTGAAAACAATGAAAATCAAACCGAGACAGATCAAACGTCTCGTATCGTCAATTGGTGGAGAAAACACAAGCATTAAGCAGATAAAGACTATATTTCTTCCTGATGATGAGCTTGAATCGGCTCTATTTTTTGAGGCAAAAAAACATCTACCGATAAGCGGTTCGGAAATGATGTTGGATTATCAAGTTCGCAGGGTGGAAGAGAAATCAAATAATATGCACATTCTGTTAGCTTCTGCAACTAAAGAACTTGTAAATAATCATACAAATATTCTCACATCAGCTGGCATTATCCCTGGAATAATAGATTTAGAAGCTTTAGGTGTAGCCAACAGCTTTGCACTTAATAATCCTGTTGATGATGGAGTATATGTGCTTTTGGATATTGGTGCTTTCCAAACTAACATGGTAGTTTTTGGTCCTGATTCGAAATTCTTTGCTCGTAATATTGATTGGGGCGGCTTCAATTTTACAAAAGATATAATGAAAGCAAAGAATATGGATTATCCTGAAGCAGAAGAATATAAATTTGAGAATGGATTGAAAAAAGATGACAATGTATCAAATAAAGATTCTCTTATTGCATTGGATATTACAGAGAAAACAACAGCAGAGCTTATGGTTCAAGAAATCAAGAGATCTCTACGTTTTTATGTGAAAGAAGCTGGAACTAGTGATTTCAGAAAAGTTCTTCTTTCTGGTGGGGGTGCAAAACTTATCGGATTGGCAGAATACTTGAATGAAAATTTAAATATTCCTACAGAAGTATTTAATCCGTTTATGAGCATAGAAAAACCTGCAAAATATTCAGATGAAACAGATCCTGAATTTGCTTTAGCTGTCGGCTTAGCATTAAGACCGGAATAGAGAGGCGAAATATGAATGAATTATTTTTTAAGATAAACTTAAATAAGTATGGTGATTTAAAGCAGAAAGCGGAATCTGAAAAAAGAGTATTCCAATATACTCTTATTGGTTATATTCTTGTAATTGTGATCATGACAGGTTTTGTGATCGGTCTTAATATGGATTTGAAAACTAAGATCGATAGTAGAAGCAAATTATTAAATGAGATCAGAGATAAGATCGAAACATACGAAATCTCTGGTGAATTTCTTACAAAGCAGGATTTAGAAAGAATGGCAGTAATAAGTAGAGAGAGGATATTTTGGGCTAAGAAATTAGTTGCTTTATCTGAAAAAACTACTGATAAAATTGCCATCACAAACTTTTCTTTCAAGGGTAATAACCTGAGTTTGTATGGTATAACAAAAGTTGATAAAAATCAGAAAGAATTTGATCTGATAGATAATTTTATCACTGAACTGAAGAATAATGTCCATATTAATGCAGATTTTCCTGAGATTACGTTTGTTCTTTCTCGTCTTGATTATGAAAAAGATGTAGAAATATTGCGTTTCCAAATTGATCTGATTTCAGAATCTTCTAAGAAGGAAAGGTAAAATATGAGAAATAAATACTTAGCTTTACTTTTCGTCATGATATTATCTGCAATTGTTTTCTTTTATTTGAGTTCTAATACAATAAAAGCCAAGATAGATTTAGTTGATAGATATGATGAAGAAATAAAAATTAAACAGGAAATACTCAATAGTGCAAAAGTGCTAAATGAACAACTCAAAGAAGTTTCTAAAGTAATTACAAATAGTATGACAACAAAACGATATTACAATGCTAGTGAAGTTAATGCTTTTGTAAAAAAAATAGCTGATCTTGCAGATAAATATAAGATCCCTGTAAACTCAATGTCTCCAAAAGTAGTAGCATCTTCCGATAAAAATCTGGTTCAACAACAATATAGTTTTTTATTGGAATGTACTTATGTTCAATTTGGACAATTTTTGACTGATCTTGAAAGCTTTGATCAGATAATAGAAATCAGCGAATTGAATGTGAAGCCAATTAAAACAGATAATTTTGAAATTGAGAGACCGGAAACACGCTACAAAGTAACAATTCAATTATCTACATTTAAAATTATCAAGGAGGCATAATATGGAAGAAAAATATCTGAAGGATTTTGTCATCTCACTTGTTGTTATACTCCTGCTGGCTTTTGGAATGAATAATGTTTCTTTACTTAGAAAAGTGGAAACAATTCCTAAAGAATCAAAATATGCTGGTTTGGTAATGGGTGAAGAACTACTATCTCAAATAAAAGAAATTGAAAGTTCTATTCAAGATAGAAAAGATTTTGTTTTTACTGTAGAAAAAGATCCACTCGAACAAAATTTAATTGTTAAGACCATGAAAGATCTGCAAACTCAATGGCGTAGGAAAATAGAAAATATGGTTCGTCTTGAATCAACAATTATTCCTGAAAATGGAGAGAAAAGAGCTGCTATTACCTATAAAGGTTCTACAACTATTTACAAGATAGGTGATGACTTTATTAAGGGCAATATCATTGATATTGAACAAGGAACAGTAACTTATAATTATAAGGGAACAGTTGGAACAATCAATGTGAAAAAACTTCCTGAAAAACCGATAGAAATTCAGGAAAATAATAAAACAAAAAAAAATAGACAATATAATTGGTAATTAAAGGAGAATTTATGAAAAGTTTTAAGTTAAAGAATAGTTCTGGAATCACGATGCTATTTTTAATTGCATTTTTATTAGGAACTTTCAACCTATTGGCTGATGATGGAGATTTATTGCAAAAAAAAATTACATTAGATGCTGAAGATGCTTCTGTCTCAAATATTATTTCAACAATGGCTAGACTTAGTAATTGTAATATTGTATTAGCGATGGATACATCAACTAAGGACAAGGGAGAAAAAGAAGAAAGAAAAATTACGATCCACATACAGGATGTTCCAATTGAACAAGCTTTGGCTTTGGTTGTAAAATCAATTGGGCTATCTTACCGTCTGATCGGAGAAAAAACTTTCATCGTTGGGGATAAGGCAAGAATCGAAGAAGAGATTGGTGAAAGAACTTATGTGATCAACCTGAATTATGTTGATGTTAATAAGATAACTAATGCCTTAGAGATTATGCCCGGAGAAGCTGTAGCTATTGAAGGACAGAATTCCATACTGATTCGTGCAAACCCAGAAACCTTTGCCGAGATTACAAATAGAATAGCAGAGATTGATGTTCCTCAAAAACAAATTGAAATTCGTGCCAGACTAATCGAGATTTCAATTTCAGAAGCTGAAAAATATGGAATCGATTGGTCAAAGCTGAACAATCTTACAACAATTCTTGCTGAAGATCCACTAGCAGAAAATGGCGCAGGATTACCTTTCAATTATCAAGATCCTTCAGGAGAATCACCTCATGGCGAGTTATCTGCTTTCGGTGAACTTCCCGAAGATCAATATTTCCAAAGAATGGATCAATTATCTGATATTGGGCATTTCAGTCGTCAACTCACTGCGTTTGATATCACATTAGACTGGCTTCTGGCAAATAATGCAGCCCAACTTCTTACAGATACAAGAATCACAGCATTAAATGGCGAAGAAGCTGAAATTCTCATTGGTGAAGTTATTCCATTTGTTGTGATAGATAACGATAAACAAGTTCAAGTAGAAAGAGAAGAAGTAGGTATTAAATTAAAGATTAGACCTACCGTTAACAAAGATGGCCAGATTACTACTATGATTGAACCTGAAGTAAGTTCTGTGATGGAACTTGTGGGTGGTTATGTTCCCCGAACCAAAGTAAGAAAAATAATCACAACAGTAACAGTTCCAAATGGAAAGAAAATTATTATAGGAGGCTTACTTAGTAGTAATGTTATACACACAACTAATAGAGTTCCAATTTTATCTTCAATACCATTTATAGGAAAATTATTCCAGCATAGCGTAAAGGACTTGAAGAAAACAGATCTTATTATTGAGATCACACCAACAGTTGTTAGTTACTCCGAGGATGTGGAATACAATATAGACGAAAACCTTGAAAAACGTTTGATTATAGAAAAAGATTCAAATGAAAATGAAGACCAATAGGAGGGAACATGAAATTCAATAAGTTTTTATTACTTATAGTTGTTTTGCTTGTTTTTGCAGGTATCTTTGTTACAGCTTGTGATAACCGAATTTTAGATCCTGAAGATGTTGAAGGCGGAACTGAAAATTACATTTTAACAATGTGGGCAGAACCAGACACTATTTATGCCGATGATGAAAACGGAACATATGCCACTATCTATGTTCTTGTAAAAGATCAAAATGATTTCGTTATTTTTGATCAAAGAGTTAATTTTGGTGCGAATATGGGAAATATTATTGCTTATGATATTACAGATAGTACGGGTGTTGCATCTGTAGAATTCTGGGATGATGGAATTCCAGGAGTTGCAACAATATCTGCATATACAGAGCATATTTACATTGATGCAGATGGCGAAGAAGCTACCATTACTGCATCAGAGCAAATGAGTGTACATATTGTTCCTCAAGGTGGTGGAAACCCTACGGATGTGAATTCAATCGGTTTCGATTCTCAGGGACAGGTGGATATTCAAGTTGCAGGGACAGGTGGAAATGAGTCCTATAACTTTATTGTGAGTCTTTATGACGTTAACGGTAATCTTGTCCAAGAGCCCAAAGATGTTTATTTTCAGTTTGTTAATGCTCCAATTGGGACAAGTATTAATAATACAATATTTTGGCCAAGTACAGATTCATTATCTGTAGTATCTTCTGGCGGAAAAGCAAGTATCCCGATTAGTAGTGGAGATAATTCAGGTACAGTTAGTTTGAGAGCTTTTACTTACAATGATACAATCCTGATCTCAACGGTAAAATCTGAAATTGTTGTACATTCGGGACCTCCAAATTCTGTTGCGATTTCCATTGGTGGTCAAGATACAGGTGAAGAAATGGGTAGCGGAATTTGGAATATTGAATGTGCTGCTTTTCTAACAGATCAATATAATAATCCTGTGGATTATGGGACAGCTGTCTATTTTTCTTTAAGTGATACAGTCTCTTTTGCTTCTATTTATGCTCCTGGTTATGTAGGTAACGAAAATGCTGATGGTGATTCTACTAGTGGAGTAGCATACACATATTTGAATTATGATGGAGCTCATATTAATGATTCTATTATAGTAAATGTTGAAGTTTCCAATAGCATTCCAGGTCAACAGAATTTTACAGATAGTCAAATTGTGATTTTACCAATGCAATTTGCTAACATAGAAATGATTGCAATTCCACAGCATGTTGATTGGGATATTTATGATAATCCACCGGATTGGAAAAGTGATGAGTTTAATCTTTCTCCAAAATTTAGAGTAATCGTTCGAGATGGTCAACAAAATCTTATTAAAAATCAGGAAGTTACTTTTACTTCTACATTGGGTGTACCGGTACATGAAGATCAATTAAATATGAATCCAACTAATTCAAATTTTGAACCGGATTTTACCGATTTTACTGGACCTGGTAATGATGGTGAACCACTATCTGAGGAAAATGTAAATAATGGTGAGATTATTCAATTATTTAGGTTTTACAAATATGAATGTCCTCCACCTATCCCATCACCTCCGGGATCAATTCAGGCTCAGATCACGGCTACCATTGTGGGAACACAAACTTCTGCTACAGCACAGGTAGTTCTGAATAGATATGTAGATTAAGGAGAATCAATGACATTTAAACCGCAATATGCTAAGTTAGGTGAAATATTAGTACATCAAGAAATAGTTTCTGAAGTCCAGATTAAAGAAGCTCTACAAAAGCAAAAGAACTTTCATCTAAAGATAGGACAAACACTGCAGAAGCTTGGATACATAACTGAGAAACAACTTCTTGGTGCATTACATCTTCAACTTGAATATGAAGTTGTAGCTTCTAATGAACTTATGGAGTTAGATTCCGAAATCATTAAGCAGATTCCTGAACCATTTGCTCTGGAAAATCAAATAATGGCAATTCGGGAAGAAAGTGGTTCAATTGTTGTTGCTATGGTTGATCCTGAAAATATTGTTATTCAAGATAGTTTAAAGAAAATATTAGGGAAAAATATAATTCCTGTCTTAATTGGTGAAACTACTTTAGCTGATACTTTAGAACGATATTATAAGACGATTAGAACTTCTTCACAGGTAGATGATGCTGTCGGTGAATTTGATTTTGTTGCTGTGGATGAAGATGAAAATGAAATCTCCATCGATTCTAAAGGTGAAGCAGATGCACCGGTTGTAAAACTGATAAATCTGATCATTACCGAAGCGATAAAATCTAACACCACAGATATTCATATCGAACCGCTCACGAAGAAGACCAGAGTTAGATTTCGTATCGATGGGGCATTACGTGAAGTAATGTCTCCACCGATCGGTTTACATGCTGGTATGGTTTCTCTGGTTAAGGTTATGGCGAAACTGAATATTGCAGAACGAAGGTTGCCTCAAGATGGTCATATTTCTCTAAAAACACCGATGAAAAGTGTGGATGTACGTGTTTCAATTGTGCCAACAGTTACCGGTGAGAAAGTGGTAATGCGGCTTTTGGATAAAGGAGAATTCGGATTTGATCTTACTACATTAGGTTTTACAGATAGTAATTTTGAGATGTTCCATAAATGGATCCGAAGACCTTATGGAATTAATATTGTATCTGGTCCTACCGGTAGTGGTAAATCAACAACTTTACACGCTGCTTTAAAAGAGATTAGAAATATTGAAAATAATATTGTTACTGTGGAAGATCCTGTAGAATATAGATTAGATGGAATTACACAGATTGAAACTAAAGCAAAAATAGATCTTACTTTTGGACGATCATTACGGTCTGTGTTGCGTCAAGACCCGGATATCGTTCTCATTGGTGAGATTCGAGATGAGGAAACTGCTGATATTGCTATCAAATTTTCTTTGACCGGTCACCTAGTTTTTAGCACACTGCATGCAAATGATGCTCCCTCTACCATAACCCGACTATTGGATATCGGAATTCCAAGTTATCTAGTAGCTTCATCTTTGAATCTGGTTATGGCTCAGAGATTGGTGCGAAAAGTATGTAATAATTGTAAAGTTGATTACACACCAACTTCTAAAGAACTAGCAAGTGCAGGTATTTCGGAAGAAGAAGGTAAGCATATTAATTTTAAGAAAGGTGAAGGTTGTGTTCATTGTGATAATACAGGATATTCGGGAAGAACTGGTATCTTTGAAATGTTAGAGATAACACCGGAAATCCGTAAGTTGATATTTGCCGGTGAAAATCAAGATATGATTCGCGATGCTGCAGTAAGAAATAATATGATGACACTTCATGAAAGTGGAATAGAAAAAGTGAAAATGGGAATTACTTCAATTCAAGAAGTAATCAAATTTACAATATCAGAACAATGATAAAATTAAGGAAAATTTATGGCTAGTTTTCAGTATACAATTAAAGATGTAAAAGGAATTCGCGTAGAGGGTGTGATTAAAGCAAACTCTATGGATGAAGCAGTAGATAAGCTCACTCAAGAGGGAAATGTTATTATTTCCGTGAAATCTTCTGCCGAAGGTGCTTTTAGAGGTAAGATGTCGATGTTTGATAAATTGATGCTTACCATTTATAAAATTAGAACAGGTGTAAGTTTAAAAACTCTTGTATTTTTTACAAGACAGCTTTCTACAATGTTTTCAGCTGGATTAACAATAGAAAAATCAATAACAAATCTTGAGAAAGAAGAAAAAAATAAGAAATTTAGAAAAGTATTATCGAAGATATCCAACGACATTAAAAAGGGATTTAGTTTATCAGAATCTATGGAACAACATCCTGGTGTTTTTAATGCTCTTTATGTATCTTTGGTGAAAGCCGGTGAAGTATCTGGTACATTGCACACAATTCTGGATGAACTTGCAGAATATCTGGAAAAAATAGAAGATACAAAAAGAAAAGTAGGCTCTGCTCTCGCGTATCCCATATTTATTGTAGTATTTCTAGCATTTGTTGTGTGGGCTCTATTTTACTATATTATTCCTATGTTTGCAGCAGTGTATGAAAGCTTTAATGCAGATTTACCAGCACCAACTTTGGCAGCAATTGCAATTAGCAAGATCATTAGAGAAAATTTATTTTTAACATTAATAACCATTCTAGCAATTTTTATGGGATTCTTTTTATTCTATCTATCTGATAGAGGAAAATTAATCATAGATACAATTGTGCTCAAAATTCCGGTAATCGGTAAAGTGATAGAAAATTCTATAATGAGTAAATTTGCCAGAACATTCAGTATTCTTATGTATGCTGGAGTTCCTATTATGGAAACAATGGAATTGGTTGAGAATGTTGTCCAAAATGCAAAGATTGAAAATGCAGTAAAGAAAGCCAGAAAAATGGTGAAAGAAGGATTCACTGTTGCTGGCGCTTTCCGAAAGACAAAAGTATTTCCTTCAACTCTTTTACAATTGATGGCAACTGGTGAGGAAACAGGAGATATGGATAACCTGTTGCGTAGAGCAGCAGAATTCCATCAAAAACTTGTTGATTCTGTAATCGATAGACTTACAGCATTGATAGAGCCGATGTTAATCATTCTGATGGCTGGAGTTGTAGGATATATAATTATTATTATCTATCTTCCAATATTTAATCTGGGACTGGCAATCAGTTCGGGAATGAAATAAAAAGAAATAAATGCCCGGATTAACCGGGCATTTTTATTATGTTTTATTTAATTATTTTTATATTTGGCGCTGTCTTTGGTAGTTTTTTCAATGTTTGTATCTCACGTATTCCAAAAAAAGAATCAATTGTTTTTCCAAATTCAAGCTGTCCTAACTGCAAAACAAAAATTAAACCATATCATAATATTCCAATTATTAGTTATATTTTATTAAAAGGTAAATGTGCCTATTGTGGATCAAAGATAGATATACACTATTTTCTTGTAGAGTTATTAACACCAGTTCTACTTATTCTTCTTTATGCAGGACAGAACGAACAAATCTCGTTAGTTTTTTTCAAATATACAATTTTTATTTCATTTGGGTTGATCATTTTTTTCATCGATCTATATCATTATATAATACCGGATAAATTATCACTTCCCCTTATTGTGCTCGGTTTGATTTTTTCATTTCTTCCAAATACTGATATTGGCTGGATGTCTGTCGGTATTGGAGCTCTATCAGGTTTTCTTCTTTTTCTATTTACCGCTTTCTTATTTCAGAAAACTACAGGAAAAGATAGCCTTGGAGGTGGTGACATTAAGTTAATTGCTGCAATCGGAGCTTTTCTGGGTGTATGGGGAACTTTGTTTACTGTGCTTTTTGCTTCATTAATAGCATTAGTAATTTTAATTATTTTAAGACACGATAACAAAAAACCCTTTCCATTTGGACCATTTCTTATTAGTGGTGCAATAACTTACATTCTTGCAGGCAATACTTTAATAGAATTATATCTTAGATTGTATAATATATATTAAGAGTCGAACCAATCTTTATGAAAATAATTTTAGCAATTAACAAAAGCTAACAAAACCAAAGAAAGAAGGCTGTAAAAGTATGTGATAAAGCTAAAAAAAGATGATATCCTGACGTTTCTTAAATTCTTTCTCCAGAAGAATCTCGTGCAATTCTTATAACTTTTTATCCAAACAATCAATCAACATTAATCCAAGATTATTTTCTAATTTACAATATGCAACTTAAAATATAAATATTATTCTCGATAAGTTTTTATTAATTTCTAAAATCAGTTGTTCGTTTTTGTCGTAATTCGTAATTTGAAATTCGTAATTAATAAAACCGATGTGTTTTGCTTTTAGAATAAATGAAAGAGGAACATTATTTTGCTATGTAAGGCCAATGTATAAAAGCCAAATCTTGTTTTAACTTCGTTTGCTTGCTTTGTTCACAAGCCGAAGCGTAAGTGATCGAACTCGTGCAAGAAGATGGGATTCTCATCAGGTTAGTTTTAAGTTGTATCCGTGCTTATCTATGTTTATCCGTGGTGATAAAAAAAATGGCACGCCCGATAGGATTCGAACCCAAAATACACTTGACAATTTGATTGCCTTTGATTTAATTCGATTGTGTTAGAGGGAAACCTTGTATAGAGTGGATTGTGAGAGTATGAATTATTATCGAATAAGATTGAATTTGATTAATTCATATGATATCTCACAACGTTTCTCACAACGCTTGCTTAAAAGGTGGTTAAAATGAATGAAAAATTGATTAAAGAAATAAGTAAGTATAATCATCAGAGCCTATTTAAAATAAGGTACCGGAAACAAAAGAATGACTATTCCTTGTATTTAGAGATTCAGCGAATAGATATTCGAAAAACTATTAATCTGAAAGGATTAACAATTTCCGGAAAAATCTCAAATCTTATCCAAGATAAACAAATTCTGCAGAAAGCAAACGAAGA
>JAGGWC010000229.1 GCA_021157645.1 Candidatus Cloacimonadota bacterium
CTGTAATCGGCTTGGTTATTTATGATTTCTACGTTTTCAATAAAAGGAGAAGAATATGAATAACAGTATATGCCACCACCGTCATAACCATGATTATTTGTTATTAATAAATTTTTTAGATGCGGAGCAGAATTGCTCATAAAACTAATTCCTCCGCCATTATAGCCGTTACCGTTCATAACAGTCAGATTTTCTATAGAAAAGTTATTGTCACCTGAACAAGAAATGACGGTACTCAAGTCTTCTCCGTCCAGAATTGTCAGGTTTTGTTCAGCTCCGCTTATCGAGATATAATCTTTGCAGTTCAACGGGAAATTTTCTCCGGTTTGAGTCGGAGAAAAGGTTCCTTCCGATAAATGTATTGTATAAGTATTTAAACTATCACCATAGATTTTTAGCAAAGCAAAGGAGATTGTTTGCAGTGGATCATCTGCTGTTAAACCGCCATTTTCGTCAGAACCGAAAGGGCTGATATATAAATCTTGAAAAGCTTGTTCGATAACAGAATTAATTATATTGAAGGTAAAGTTCTCAATCGGAGAAGCATGATAATCATCCGGTTGGGCTACTGTGAAAGTATCTACAAGAACGAATAAAGGCTCTGTAGAGAACAAATCATTTCCGTCTGTGCCTGCATAATTCAAGTAGATATTACAACGATTGATATTACTGAATATCGGAACGGAATTATTTTTGCAGTGAATTCCGCCGCCTTCTTCGGAAGAGGTGTTATTCGTAATCGTAACATTTTGCAAAATAGGATTACTGTATGAAAGACACCTTATTCCACCACCGTCAGATGCCGCTGTGTTACCTGTGATATTCACATTTTGTAGATTTGGGCTTGAATAATCGAAGCAATCAATCCCACCACCACATTCAAAAGCTGAATTGTTGATTAAATCAACATTTTCTAAAATCGGGTTAGAGTAATCTCTACAGGAAATTCCGCCACCATGATTTTCACTTTGATTATTAATTATTTTTACATTCAACAAAGTCGGGCTTGAATAATCGAAGCAAGCAATTCCACCACCGGATCCGGCAACATTTTCGGAGATCGTTATATTTTCTAAAATCGGATTGGAATGATAACAATATATTCCTCCACCGTCATCAGCAAAACCGTTTCTAATGGTAAGGTTTCGCAATAATGCATCTGTTACGTAATGAAAGCTTATTACTTGATTTGTATTTTCAGCGTCTAAGAAAGTGTCTTCTTCCGCATTCCCTTCTAATGATACGTGATTACTCCAAGCTATAGGGAAGTTTTCTCCGTTTGTAGATGAGCTATAAATACCTGGTGACAGATAAATTGTATTATGATTTAGGCTGTCTGAATAAATCTTTGATAATGCAAATTTTATAGTTTTTAGTGGTTCATCAACCGTAATCCCGCTATTTGCATTATCTCCATCTACAGAAACATAGAGATCAGCGTTAATGAGAGAATTTCCAACTTCGTGCAAAATGTCAAAAGTGAAATTTTCAATAGGAGAAGCATAATAATCGGTTGGATTTAATACTGTAAATGTATCTACAATCACATCACAATCATAGGCAAAAATATCTGCTCCGTAACCTCTGCTGTCATTAATGCTGTTTGAATAAATATTACATCTATTAATTGGGTCAAAACTCAATTCAGAATATAAATCATTACTGAATATACCACCACCGTGTGATGCAGAATTATCTCGAATCGTCACATTTCCCAAAACCATATTGCAATGGTAATCATTGCAGATCCCTCCTCCGTATTCATCTGCTGTGTTATTAGAAATTATAGAGTTTTCAATAATTAAGTCGCAATACTCGACACAGTAAATACCGCCACCATTCCGACCTGAAGTATTATTAGAAATTACTACATTATTTAAAACAGCATTACATTGTTTCCATAGAAAAATAGCCCCACCATCTAATCCCGCAGAATTATTCTCAATAATACAATTATCTATTGAAGGATTACCATATTCTAAGAACATTCCACCACCGTTTGCATTGGCTGTATTCTCGGTAATTATTAAATTTCGAAATTGTGTACTAGATCCACCAGAATAAATTCCACCACTATAATATCCGGAACCGTTTGTAATTGTAAATCCACATAATACAGATGTTGAATCTATCTCGTTAGAATATCTAATTACATAATTTTCATGATTACCATCAATAATGGTTTGAGAAATATAGCTTGTATCTTGTGTTGTTAAGAACATTGAGGAAACGGTTATTGCTTTATCATTAATATTAATATTTTCTAAGTATAATCCGGGTTGAACAAGAACAGTATCTCCATCAACTGCAACATTTATTCCTTCTTGAATTGTAGGTTGATCCGCAGGGATATTTATAATTGTCGCAGACAAACGCAAAAATAAAACTGAACTAATGAGAATAAATATAATTTTCATTTTAACCTCCATTCATCAAGTTACTGCTAATAATCATTTTTTGCAAAACTCAATTACTTCTTCCAAGAAAATATATTTAATCCGCCCATCGCAGCAATTGTTATGATATATAACGGTTGCATAATAAACCATACTGGATAAAACATCAACTTTTTTTTATTTTCACCAAAAACTTCGTAGCCATATTTTAGGAAAACGAGTTCAAGAATCACTCTCAATAATAGTATTCCAACTCCCAATTGCCAAAAATCAAATAGAATTACAATCGGCAGAAAAGTAATGAAGAACACACTTGATAGGTAAACAAAGAACTCAGGATTTAAAATTATTTGCCATCTCATGTTGGAAGTCCATCTGCTTCTCTGACTTAAAAACTTCCCAACATTTCTTATTGGTTGAGTATAAACATAACTATGATCGGTAAAAACAAAACTAACCTTCATCCCGCTTTTGCGGAATAATTGCATGAGATTTACATCATCACCGGAAATGAGATGTTTGATCTTTTCAAAACCACCAACCTCATAAAATGCTTCTTTTTTGTAGGCAATATTCTGCCCTGAACAGGAAAAATATTTACCCGATGAAATCGCACCTGCTGCTGCATAAAGCATCGCTAAAAAATCGAAATGTTCAAATTTCTTAATAAAACTGGTTTTTGCCCAATCCTCTAAGATCGTACGAGAAAAACCAATTATCATTTCGTTTTTATCAAAACTTGCAACCATTGATTCTATCCAGTATTTCCCAACCAGACAATCAGCATCAGTTGAAAGAATTATTTCTCCTTCCGCCATTTCTATTGCTTGAGAAAGAGCATTCTTTTTGGGGGAAATTACCTTCTCTCTTCCAATTACATTAACTAATTTAATAATATCCCATTTTTGTGAAAATTGATCTACGATCGATGCTGTCTTATCGGTAGAATTATCATTAGCTATGATGATTTGAAATAGGTCTAAAGGATATGTTTGATTTACTAATGCAGTAAGTATACGGGCAATATTATTTTCTTCATTTCTGGCAGCAACAACTACTGAAACAAAAGGTTTGGAGTTAACGAAATTGACATTTCTATTCTTTAACCCAACATAAAATAAACGCAGATAGAACAAATATATCAAAAGGGATATAAATGTTATTGCATAAATTATTTGAAAGATCACCTATCCGCCTTTAGCAATGATTCTATAAGTTCATCCAAGGCATCAAGAGAATCCTGTACAGGATTCAGCCAGTCAGGTCCTTTCCATAACAGGCTGTCTGGTCTTTCTACAATTTTCTTATGCTTTAAGATCAGTGCACCTCTAAGGTCAATTGGAGCCGGTTCATGTCGTGGAGCCATTACCATATAATCAGGTCTTGTGGTATCCGGGTAAGTTTCTTCTAAAATAATTGAGTCCGGCCAAACATAAGCTATTCCACCCAGATCTACAACCAGCGAATCCATATCATGCTCACGATATAATGTCGGATAAAAATTGTAATTCAAGCTGTCACTGAGAGGTGTTGGTTCTGTCCCAGCAATAAAAATTTCTTGCATTGTTTCTTCATAATCATTTTTGGGAAGTAATCCCGTTTCTTTGGAAATCTCCACAGTAATGATACCATCAGGTTTTTTAAATTGCAATTCATCTCCGTTTACAATTGGGTTACCTTTGCTGTTTTTTGGAGAATCCAGATATACTGCTTTCTTCATTATATAAGGCCAAGATGGGAGTGCAGCAGTTGCACCAGATTGCCCTTTTCCAAGACTTGAATTATCATCAAAACCAACCCAGATACCAATAACAAGCTTCTTATTATATCCAATAAACCATGCATCCCTGAAATCATCTGTTGTTCCAGTTTTACCGGCAGCATTCCACTTATAGCTTATCGAACCAAGTGTTTCATAGCCGGATTGCCAGCGAATTCCAACACCAGTTCCATCTTCACAAACCGATTGCATCAAGTTAGCCATAATATAAGCTGCTTGTTCATTTATAACTCTGATCTTTTCCGGTTCATTTGATTTTAATATCTTTCCATATTTATCTTCAACACGTCTGATGTAGATAGGTTTTACCCGCTCTCCACCATTAGGAAATGTTGTGTAAGCAGATATTAATTCAAAAGGTTTAACTTCCATACTACCAACTGCAAGAGTATAAAACGGGTAAACAGGAGTTGTAATCCCAAATCGTTCGGCAAATTCCATAACCTTCCTGGGACCAATATCAAATATTGTTTTAGCTGCATAAATATTTCTGGATTTTTTAAGTCCTGTACGTAAACGAGTATAACCAAAATTCCTGCTTGAGTAGTTTTTGGGACTCCAGAAAAGTGTGTCATTCTGAATAAAGGAAAAAGGTTCATCCTCGATTATTGTTGCTGGAGTGTAGCCATTAACAATTGCGGTAGAATATAGTATAGGCTTAAAGGAAGAACCTGGTTGCCGGATGGACTGCATCACACGATTCAATTTACTATGATTAAAATTCCTTCCACCCAACATCACACGAACATAACCTGTTTCGGGTTCTATCGAGAACACACCTCCTTGGACATAAGGTGTAACAATGTTTATTGTATCAGCTGGAAAATCATCATATTTGAATTCGTAGTTATTCTTGATTTCAAATTTCCGTAAATTCATATTCAATACAGAATCAGCATATTCCTGAAGTTCCATATCTAAGGTTGTATAAATTTTTAATCCACCTGTAAAAATCTGAGTTGTACCAAATTCACGTTCAAGCCTTCTACGAATAAACTCTATAAAATAATCTTTCGCACCAAAATCTCCAGTTGGTTCAAATAATTCCAATCCAGTTTCAATAGCTAATGCGTATTCTTCCTCAGTAATTACCTTTTCTTCGAACATACGTTTAAGAACAATATTTCTTCTACGTATTGCCCGTTCTGGATGACGGAAAGGATAGTAAGCACTGGGAAGTTGCGGCATACCAATTAAAAGTGCTGCTTCAGGAATAGAAAGATCTTTTGCATCTTTACCAAAATACTTCTTAGATCCTACCTCAATACCATATAATCCGGGACCGAAAGGGGATTTATTAAAGTACATTTCTAATATCTCATCTTTTGAAAAATTCTTTTCAATACGTATTGCAAGTATTAGTTCCTTGATCTTTCGCGGTAATTGTTTATCAAGTGATAGGAACATATTCCTGGCAAGTTGCTGCGTTATTGTACTAGCTCCTTGAGAAAAATTTCCTTTACTAAAGTCGATAATAATTGCGCGTATAAGTCCTAGTTGATCCATACCCCAATGTTTAAAGAAATCTTTATCTTCAACTGCTAACATCCCTTTAATAAGATAATCTGGTAACTCTTTTAATTGTGTTAGTTGCCTTTTTTCCACATAAAATATGTGAATTAAATTGTCATTACGATCATAAACTTCGGAACCTACTTTCATTTCATAACTTTGCAATTCAGAAAGAGGTGGAAGCTCTCTACTGTAATATCGGAATAGTCCAAATCCCATTCCCACAAAAAAAACAATTACAACCATAAAAATGAACAAGAACTTCATTACTTCTTTTTTATTTATCTTCATTTATCCTATCCATAAATAATTTTGCTATATAACCAATAATAATTCCTGTAACTATTCCCATAAAAATAAGAAGCGGCGTCAAATAAAATATTGTATTTTCTTTTATGAGAATCAATCGAACAATCGCTATTTGAGCCAAGTTATGTGATACTGCACCTAATATACTTATTCCTATCATACTAAAACGAATCTTGCTCTTAATGAATAGCGTCATAATTCCAAGTGAACATAAGCTCCCACTTATAGAAAGAAGTGTTGTGGGGCTTAAGAATAAACCGCTGAAGAATCCACCTGCGACAGTCTTCCCTATTATTACAATGAGTGCATAGCGTACATTGTTGGAAACCAGCAGTAGGAGAACAACGATATTTGCCAGACCTAATTTCATGAATGGGAAAGGTTTTGGTATGAAACTTTCCACCACATAAATCGTTATGGCAAACGCTGTAAAAAAGGCAAGATGGATCAATCTGAGATGAGAAAGATCTAGTTTATGTTGTTCTTCGGGAATTATTTTATTTTTCATAAATAAATGCGGGATTCCCGATAATTATTGGAAAACCCGCATAATATATTTTATTTGGTACTATTTGTTTACTTTCTCGAAATCAATCATGAATTTTGCCAAAACTTTTGCTGATTCCATTGGAAGTGAATTATAAACTGAAGCCCGACAGCCTCCAACACTTCTATGTCCTTTAAGGTTAATCATATTGTTTGCGGTAGTTTCTGAGATGAATTTTTTCTCTAATTCTTCGGTAGGAAGGCGGAAAGGAATATTCATAAATGATCGATCTTCTTTTACTACAGTTCCTTTATAGAAATTTGAGCCATCAATAACATCATAAATGTAAGCAGCTTTTTCTTCATTGATCTTCTGCATTCCTACTAAGCCACCATTTCCTTCAATCCATTTTAGAACTTCACCAATAACATAAATAGAAAATGTAGGTGGTGTATTAAACATAGATCCTTTACTGGCATGAGTATTATAATCAATCATTGTAGAAAGACCCGGATTGATCTTTTCTAACATTGATTTTTTTAGAACGACAAATGTAGCACCGGCTGATCCGATATTTTTCTGAGCTCCACCATAGATCATATCATATTTACTGAAATTAAGCGGTTTACTCAAGAAATTCGAAGACATATCTGCAATCAATGGAACATCAGCTGGAACGTCAGGATCGATCATCCATTCTGTTCCGCGAATTGTGTTATTAGTTGTAATGTGAAGATAAGCAGCATTATCAGATAATTCCCATTCCTTAGGAATGTAAGTGAATTCTTTATCTTCGGATGTAGCTGCAATATGCAATTTTTTACCTAATATTTTAACTTCTTTGATAGCTTTTGAACTCCATGCTCCAGTATCAATATAGTTAGCAACCTTATCATCAGCACAAAAATTGAGAGGGATCATATAGAATTGTGTGCTTGCTCCACCTTGCAAAAACATAGCTACATATTCATCACTTAATCCCATGATCTTCAATAATCTGGCACGTGCACCTTCAATTATTTCCATATATTCTTTCGAACGGTGACTCATCTCTAAAACTGATAGCCCATTGCCTTTGTAATCTACTAAATTCTCCTGAATCTCTTTTAATACTTCTTCCGGTAAAACTGCCGGACCTGCACTAAAATTGTGAACTCTCATTTTAAAAGCCTCCAATGATTTATTTTTGTGTTAACTTTAATTTAAAGAAATTATAGGCAAGTTATTTTTGGGCTCATCGCCAGTCTCTGTCCAAAATGTATTTGGGAACTATGACAAGGCAAGCAAATCCCTCTCTTCTAGTTTTGCTCTCAAGTAAAGCGATGTTTCGCAAAATGCGAAGCCAACGCCTAAGAGAAGAACTTAGATAAATGTTGAGTTATTGTTTATTTATGTCATCCTCAGCTTGACTGGGGATCTCTTAGATTCCTGATCTGGTCGGGAATGACAACATACCAGTCAGTCCGAGGAGTCTTTTTGCCCTAGTGGAATTGTGCAAGCACACCTGTTTTACAGGATTCCACAGGGCTTGCTGATCTATTAACGAAGAGAAAAGGA
>JAGGWC010000193.1 GCA_021157645.1 Candidatus Cloacimonadota bacterium
GTTCAATTGCTCTGGATAATGTAGAAACTCCATATGGAAAAGTTGTGCATTCTTTGGGTGGATCCGCAATATTCACCTCTATGGCAAGTAAGAACTTTTGTAAAAGCAATATCGTAGGAATCGTTGGAGAGGATTTTCCAAAAGAGCATTTAAAACTTCTTGCAGATAATGAAATAGATACTCAAGATCTTAAAGTGGTTTCAGGAAAAACTTTTCACTGGGTCGGAAAATATAACGATTTGAATAAAGCCGAAACACTTAATACGCAACTTAATGTATTTGCCGATTTTGATCCTCAACTCTGTGAAGAAAATAAAAATTGTGATTACTTATTCTTGGGGAATATTGATCCAATTTTACAATTGAGAGTTTTAAAGCAAATGGATAAAACCAAACTTACTGCTTGTGATACTATGAATTTTTGGATATCTGGTTCGAGATCAAAATTAGTAGAAGTTATTAAGAACGTTGACATACTATTTATTAATGAAGATGAATTGAGAATGCTAACTAATGTACATAATATTTTTGAAGCTGCGCAAAAAGCCAAAGAAATAGGTCCTAAACTAATAGTTGTGAAACGTGGAGAATATGGGTCTTTTGCTTATTCGGATGAATTTATCTTTTTCGCTTCGGTTTATCCTGTAAGAAAGGTTATTGATCCAACCGGTGCAGGAGATAGTTTTGCAGGTGGATTTATGGGTTATCTTGCTTCTATCGGGAATTTTGAGGAAACTACAATCAAGAATGCAATGATCTTTGGTACTGTCACAGCATCTTTTAATGTAGAATCGTTTAGTGTAGATAGATTAAAAGAAATTAGCATTGATGATATTTTAGCCAGAAAAAAAATATTAGGAAAAAGTATTTTATTATAAAGAGGGAGAAATGAATAATAGTTCAGCGATTAGAGCTTTTGCACGTAAATCGTTATCTGGTAATTGGTTAAATGCAGTTTTAGCATATTTGATTATCATCGGGATCATATCTGTTGTTAGTACACTTCAGGTTGTTACGTGGATCATATTGGGTTCATTAACTTATGGTTTATATTTGTATTATATTGTTTTAATCAGAGAAAAGGCAGGTGATTTCAATTTATTATTTAAAGCATTTTCATTTTCAGGTAAAAATCTTGGTCTGTTTGGGAAAACTTTAGGTTTATATCTACTTATGAGCTTATATATTCTTCTCTGGACATTGCTTCTTATTGTGCCTGGTATCATCGCATCATATTCTTACAGAATGGCGTTCTATATATTAATTGATAACCCAGAAATGGGAGTTTCAGAAGCGTTGAAGAAAAGCAAAGAAATAATGTATGGATATAAATCAAAACTATTTTGTTTGGATTTAAGTTTTGTTGGATGGGCGTTACTTTGTATTTTAACATTTGGTATTGGAATTCTATGGTTATCTCCTTATATGCTCACTTCTCAAACTATTTTTTATGAGGAATTACGCAATGAGCATGGACTCACATCTAAAAGTAAGGAAGATGAAATTAACAACATTGAAGAAACTGATTCTAAAATTGGTGGAGCTATTGAATAGATTAATTGATATTTAACTGATGCATTCCGCAGAATACTGTTTTAATAAAGTTTGATTAAACAAAGTAAAATTAGTGAATCATACTATGTAATGTATTATACAGGCAACAATTAAATAAGGTATTAAAATGAAATGGCGTTTTTTGATTGATGGGAAATTAAGTCCATCTGAGAACATGGCGGTAGATGAATCTATATTTCAATGTGTTCAAAGTGGACGATCTGTACCCACAATAAGATTTTATAACTGGGAACCTTCTACAGTTTCCTGTGGTTATAATCAGAAAGCGGATAAAGAAGTAGATTTTATAGCTTTAAAAGAACATGGTTATGGTTTTGTGCGAAGACCCACGGGTGGCAGAGTGGTTCTTCATGATAATGAAGTCACATATGCTGTAATAAGTCCTGCTATAGGAAGATTATCTGGAAATGTAACGGAATCATATTCTGAAATAAGTAAAGCATTGGCCAAAGGTCTTGAACTTATGGGCATTAATGTTGATTTTGAGAAAGGTAACTTATCATCAAGGCATCAGAGACAGGCAGTTAACCCTTGTTTTACGAGTAGTTCCAGATATGAGTTAAGTTATCAAAGGAAGAAGATCGTGGGTAGTGCTCAGGTGAGGAAAAACAATTGTTTTCTTCAACATGGTTCAATATTACTTGATTATGATCAAAGCAAACTTGCATATATCCTGTCAGGTCTTTCTGATGAACAAAAAGAGCGTATGGCGAATTACCTGAAGAGAAGAACAATTAGTATAAATGGAATACTAAATGTCCCAATAAGTTATAGGAAAGCGGTTAGATTATTAATGGAAGGATTTAAAAAAAAATGGGGAAATGATGACTTTATGATCCATGAAAACATTGAAACTTATGAAGTTGTAATAGCTGAAAGATTGAGATTGAGTAAGTACTTGACAGATAAATGGAATTATAAAATTTAAAATAAAAAAATGGAGAGTTATGGAAAATATAGATTGACACAATTATTTTTATGAAAGTCTTTGTTCAAATGAAAAGTATTTAATAAATAATTTAGGGAGGATTATTAATGCTTAAGAAAATCATTATTTCACTCATGTTAATTTTTTTACTTATTACAATATTATCTGCAGGAACAACCGGTAAACTCGCGGGCAAGGTAACAGATAATAATGGCAATCCGATACCTTTTGCAAATATAACGGTAATGGATGGCGAAACACTTATTTCTGGTATAATGACCAAGGAAAATGGTTCATATTTTATTATAAATATAACACCCGGAGTATATGATGTCTTTTGTATGCGTGGTGGATTTAAAAGTAAAAAAATTACTGGAGTTACTATTAGTTTAGACCTTACAGAAATTCTTAATATTACTTTGTCACAACAAGCTATTGCAATAGAAGGATTTGATGTTGTTGAGAATAAAATTGAAATGATCCAACCTACTAAAACACAATCAGGTGGAACTATTTCTGCATCAGAGATGGAAGATATAGCAGTTACTCAGATTGAAGATGTAATTGCAATGCAGGCGGGCGTTACTCTAACTAATGGAGAAATTCATGTTCGTGGTGGAAGATCAAACGAGATGTCTTATACTGTTGACGGAATGTCTGTTTCTGATCCTGTGGATGGTGGCGCTGCACTTACAATTGATACTGATGCAATTGCCAATATGGACGTAATGACCGGTGGACTTACTGCAGAATATGGTAATGCTCAATCTGGAATGGTTAATATTGTGACTAAAAGTGGATCACGCAATTATTCAGGAAAACTTGAAGTTATCTCTGATCATTTGATAAATTCTCCTGATAATAGCAACAGTGATGTAATTAAATTTGCTATTGGTGGTCCAGTGCTAAGTCCATTAGTTTCTTCTCTCAGGGATAAATTTACCTTTTATTTCAACGCCGTGGGAAGTTGGAATGATTCAAGATATAAGGATTATTATAATCTGAATCCGTATGAAGATATTGATGGATTAATTTCTAGTTGGTCAGATTATCAACAATATAATCCTTATGAAGGTAGAGAAAATATTATTGGATTTGACACTGGTGATAGGAATAATAATGATTACAATGCAAATTTAAAAGTGAAGTATAAATTCAATGAACGTCAGAATCTTACATTTGCTATTAGGGGAGATAATTATGAACATCTTCCATTTAGTCATATATGGAGATATTCTCTTGAACATTATGTAAAAACTGCAGGTGAACAAAGGCAGTATATTGCAACATATGATCAGACACTTGGTTCTCAAGTTAATATAAAAGTTAAGGCAAGTATGTATGAAAAAAGTGTTACGCAATCCCCTAGGGATATTGTCAGAGAAGACTGGTTTGGTCTTGGTAATATAGAAGATTTTGATATTTATGGTGATAATTCTCTAGGAAGTACGAATGGTCTTTTTTATTTAACAAATAAAGATGACAATGTCGTTAGTGATGTAGAAGATTATTCATGGAAATATGAATTAACCAGCGATGGTAGTCTAACAGATCTTCCTTTTAATAAACCTGGTACTGTTTGGGGAACCTACATTGATGATAGTAATAAAATGCTCCAATTTAGAACTGATATTGAATATCAAGCTAATGAAACTCATGGGCTAAAGACTGGTGTCGAAATTATCCAACTTACTATCGAAAAAGATCAATGGAGAAATCCTTGGAATCTTTCTGAAGGTAGATATGAGGATTATCTGCAATCATGTATACCTGAGGAATCTTATGATGAAGACGATATAATCTATTTTGATAACGGTGACAGTCTTGTAGTTCCAGCTGGTGGTTTAGAATTTTATTCGAGAGACGATCTTTTAGCTGCAACAATTGCTGCTTCCGGTTTATCGGATGGCTATAAAGCAGAACCTTGGCAGGGTGGTTTTTATGTTCAAGATGCAATGATTTGGGAAGGATTGATCATTAACGCTGGAGTAAGATGCGATCTATGGTATTTAGGTGGTGATTATGATATTAAAACTGCAAGTTATAATGGTTCCTATCTTGAATCTATAGATCCCGATAATTCCATGAATGAAGATCATTACAAAATAGAAGATCCTGAAAATCCAGGTACATTGATAGTACCACCTGAGGATTTGTACCCTCAAGAGTATGCAAAATATATGAGTGCGGCAGATTATCATGAAAAAATCAGCGACAAATTCAATAATCCACAATTGATGTTTTCTCCACGTCTTGGTGTATCTCATCCGATTTCAGAAAGGAGTGTATTACACTTTGTATATAACTATCAAAGACAATTACCCCAAATGCAGTATATCTTCACAACAGGTAGACCACAGGATGTTATAGCAAATCCAGGAGCAACCATTATTATTGGGAATCCTGAACTTGATGATCAAACAACTATAACTTATGAAGCAGGACTACAATATCAAATCTATGAAGATTATGTTATGGATATTACAGGATATTCTAAAAATATCTATAATTATGTAAGTACTGTGGAAAGAGAAGATCCTGCTGATCCTACAATTAAATGGAATGAGTATGTTTCCAATGATTATGGTAGTGTACGAGGACTTGATTTGAATATAAGCAAATTTCTTTCAAACTTTTTCTCAGGCTCAGCTGCATATTCGCTAACTTGGGCAAACGGAAATCATTCTACAACTTCTACAAATAATGATGAGAGTTTACGGGAATTTCCATTGAATTGGGATACACGACATAATTTTAGCTTTAATTTTACTTTTAAAGTGGGAACAGGTGAGGAATATTATATTCCGTTTACTGAAACTGTTCTTCCTCTTCAAGATTTTTCAATTAATTTTCTTTATTCTCTTTCTTCAGGTACACCCTATACTCCGCATGATGAGAATAATGTGCCTTCATTGGAAACCAATAGTGTATTTGCCCCTTCTACAGCAAATGCCAATATAAAATTTACAAAAAACTTCAATCTTGGAAAAGATATGCAACTTAGATTCTATGCTAATATTTCTAACTTGTTTGATAAAGATAATTTTAATTATGTCTATCCTATTACTGGAAACCCATATGCCAGTGGAATTGATTTAGATCCTGATAATCCCATGAATGAAGATCATTACAAAATAGAAGATCCTGAAAATCCAGGTACATTGATGGTACCACCTGAGGATTTGTATCCTCAAGAGTATGCAAAGTATATGAGTGCA
>JAGGWC010000120.1 GCA_021157645.1 Candidatus Cloacimonadota bacterium
TGGACTGCAAGAAAGCTCTGATTGAAACAAATGGAGATTTAGAAGCTGCCGCAAATTACTTAAGAGAAAAAGGTATCAGTAAGGCTGCAAAAAAAGCTAGCAGAATTGCGGCTGAAGGACTTGTATTTAATGCAATTTCTGAAGATTCCAAAATTGCAGTACTTGTAGAACTCAATTCTGAAACTGACTTCGTTGCAAAAAATGATGAATTTAAAAGTTTTGGAAATTTACTTACAAAGATCGTAATTGAAAATGACCCAAAAACAGTTGAAGAACTTAAAGCTATTGAAATTGATGGTTCTTCTATTGAAATTAAACTTAAAGGACTCATTGCCAAGATCGGTGAAAACATGAATATTCGTCGTTTTACAAAAGTTACATCTGATAGTTTTGTAACAACTTATCTTCATATGGGTGGAAAAATCGGTGTTGCACTTCAATTAGAAGGCGAAGCAACAGATGAGAACAAAACTAAAGCAAAAGATATTGCCATGCATGTTGCTGCAATGTCTCCAGACTATCTTGATAAATCTGAAGTTACGCAAGATGCTTTAGATAAAGAAAGAGCTATTCTTAAAGCTCAGCTCATCGAACAAGGAAAACCGGAAAATATTATCGATAAAATCCTTATCGGTAAAATGAATAAGTTCTTCGAAGAAAATTGTCTGCTCCAACAAAAATTTGTAAAAGACGATAAAGTAACCGTAGAAAACTATGCTGGAAATATGAAAATAGTTTCTATGATCCGTTTTAAACTCGGTGAAGGTCTTGAAAAAAGGAATGAAGATTTTGCAGCTGAAGTTGCAGAACAAATGAAAGGTTAAAAATTTGTAGGAGTTATCTAATGCGAAGATATAAACCTGAAAAGATCCACAAAGTTATATTCAAAATAAGTGGAGAAGTACTTGCTGGTGAAAACGGATTCGGTATTGATCTGCAAAATGTCGAAAATCTCATTGAAGACATTATCTCTATTAGAAAAGCGGGATATAGCATAGGTATCGTATTGGGGGGAGGAAATTTCTTCCGAGGCGTATCTGAAGTTGGTAAACATATTAATCGTTATACTGCTGATAATGTCGGTATGCTGGCAACTATTCAAAATGCTTTGGTTATGAGTGGACTTTTGCAGAAAAAAAATTATCGCACTGAAATTTATTCTGCTATTCAGGTTGATAAGGTAGCAAAATTTTACACTCCAAACAGAGCGACCACTTCTCTAAATGAAGGAAAGATATGTTTTTTCTGTGGTGGTATTGGAAATCCATTCTTCACAACAGATACAGCAGCAATTTTACGTGCAATTGAGTTGAGCGCTGATATAGTCCTTAAAGGAACTAAAGTTGATGGTGTTTTCAGTGCTGATCCTGTAAAAGATAAAAATGCCAAATTTATAGCTGATATTACATTTAGTGAAGTCCTTGATAAACAATTGAATGTGATGGATATGACCGCATTTACATTAGCACGTGAAAATGATATGCCTATTAAAGTCTTTAATATAACAAAAAAAGGTAATTTAAAAGAAGCAATCTTGAATAAAGATGTTGGAACATTTGTCCATAAGTGAGGAGTTCGCATGCAAAAATTAATACAAGATCTAACAGAAAAAATGGAGAATGCATTCAATTCATTGCTTAAAAATTATTCCAGAATTAGAACAGGGAGAGCTAATACTTCTGCTTTAGATGATATCAAAATTGATTATTATGGAGCTTCAACTCCTATCAAACAACTTTGTAATATCTCTATTCCAGAACCAAGACTCATAGTAATTCAACCTTGGGATAAATCTATTCTTGAAGTAATAGAAAAAGCTCTGCTTTCTTCCAATATTGGTGTTACACCGGATAATGACGGCAATGTAATTCGCCTTCCATTCCAACCCTTAACAGAAGAGACAAGATTGGATATTGTGAAGCAGATCAAGAAAATGGCAGAAGATGCTAAGATCGAGATCAGGAACATACGACGAGAAGGAAATGAAACTTCTAAGATTATGGAAAAGAAAAGTGAGATTAGTGAAGACAATATGAAAGATCTCCAAATCGATATTCAGGAACTCACAGATAAATTAGTAAACAAAATCGCTGATACTGCCAAAACTAAAGAAACTGAAATAATGGAAATATAGTGTTTGCTGAAAAAGAATTAAATGGAGAATTATGGCTCTCATAATAACTTCTGAATGTGTGAAGTGTGGTGTTTGTGTAGATGTTTGTCCTATATCGGCTATTATAGAAAGTGATGTACAATACATTATTACTGAAGCGTGTATAGATTGTGGTAAATGTATAGAAGTATGTCCTATTGATGCAATTAAAAATGTAAAAATGAACGGTCAGTAAGCAATTCATTTCAGATATTATATTAAAGCCCGAATTTATTTCGGGCTTTTTTTATTTTAGGCTAAATTCAATATTAATTCTGCTAATGCTTCCCAGCTATATTTTTCCAAAATCAGAATTTGTGGGCATTGTCATTCCCACGAAAGTGGGAATCTTTGTTATAATTAAAAAGTAGATACCCGATCGTAGTCGAGTATGACAGTTATTGTTGTTTTATGAAGTATGTAACTTCACTGCATTTATAATCATTTGTGTTAAA
>JAGGWC010000059.1 GCA_021157645.1 Candidatus Cloacimonadota bacterium
ATATCGAAGGAAATAAGGTAATTGTAACTGTAATTGAAAAATAATAAATTAGTTAATGAGTACCAAAACAAGGAGGGGAAATGACAATTGTAATAATCGTTTTTGCTGTTTTGATAATAATATTGATTTCGAAAGGATTGGTTATTGTGAAACAGGCAGAAGTTATGATCATTGAAAGATTAGGTAAATATAGTAGAACCTTAGAAAGCGGATTGAATATCCTTTGGCCGGTAATTGATAAACCACGTAATATTAACTGGCGGTACTCTAGAACGGATATGAAAGGGAATAAATATGTTCAGGTAAAATCTCAAAGCAGAATAGATTTGCGTGAGACCGTTTATGATTTCCCACGACAGAATGTGATTACCAGTGATAATGTTTCCATCGAAATAGACGCGCTTTTATATTTTCAAGTAACCGATCCAAAAAAGGCAACCTATGAGATCAATAATCTTCCAAATGCTATAGAAAAACTTACTCAGACAACTCTTCGTAATGTGATCGGTGAAATGGAGCTTGATAAAACACTTACTTCAAGAGATACCATAAATACCAAGTTGCGTCTTATTCTTGATGAAGCAACAGATAAATGGGGAGTAAAAGTAAACCGTGTAGAACTTCAGGATATTAATCCTCCCAAGGAAATTAAAATGGCAATGGAAAAACAGATGCGGGCTGAAAGAGACAAACGCGCCAAAATCTTGGTAGCAGAAGGTGATAAAAGATCTCAAATCCTGGTAGCAGAAGGTGATAGGGAAGCCAGAATTACCAGGGCAGAAGGTGAAGCCAGGGGTAAATTTCTCGTTGCTGAAGCAGAAGCAAAAGCAATTAAAGAAGTTGCTCTTGCAGTGGAAAAAACAGGCACAGATCCTGCCCAATATCTTCTTGCTGTAAAATATATTAAAGCCTTCAATGAGATCGTCCAAAATGGTGATAAAACAGTTGTTGTCCCTTATGAGTCTTCTGCAATGCTGGGATCTGTAAAATCATTGGAGAAAATATTTAAAAGCTGATCTATAAAAACATAGAGTTTATAAGTTTGACAGAATATAGGGGATAAGGCAACTTGTTCCCTATATTGTTATTATTTGAGAAGGAGATAGATATGTCAGAAATTTATGCAGTTTATGGAAGAGAAATTCTCGATTCCAGAGGGAATCCAACAGTCGAAGTTGATGTTTATTTGGAAAATGGAATTAGAGGCAGAGCTTCTGTCCCAAGTGGAGCATCTACTGGTGAACACGAAGCGGTTGAACTTAGAGATGGCGATAAAACCCGTTACCTTGGAAAAGGTGTATTGAAAGCAGTTGAAAATGTAAATCAGATAATTGCTCCAGAACTTATTGGTATGGAAGTTTCAAAACAAGCAGAGATAGATAATACAATGTTGGCTCTTGATGGAACTCCAAATAAACAGAAGCTGGGTGCAAATGCTATTCTTGGTGTTTCATTAGCCTGTGCCAGAGCAGCAGCAGAAGAACAGGGAATGTCGCTCTATCGTTATATTGGCGGATCAAATGCCAAACTACTTCCTGTTCCGATGTCCAATATCCTTAATGGTGGACAGCATGCCGACAACACGGTTGATCTGCAGGAATTTATGATAATGCCATTAGGTGCAAAAACCTTTAGAGAAGCTTTGCAGATGAATGCAGAGGTATTCCACACACTAAAAAAATATTTAAAAGAACAAGGATATGCTACCTGTGTTGGTGATGAAGGTGGATTTGCTCCAAACTTAAAATCTAATGAAGAAGCTCTGCAGATAATCGTGAAGGCAATAGAGCTTGCTGACTACAGGCCAGGTGAAGATATTTCCATCGCTCTTGATCCTGCGGCAAGTGAGTTTTATAAGAATGGAAAATATCATCTTACAGCAGAAAATGTTGCTTTATCTTCTGAGGAAATGGTAGATTATTATGTTAAACTTGTAGAAAAATATCCTATTGTTTCTATTGAGGATGGTCTGGCAGAAGATGACTGGGAAGGATTCAAACTTATGAAAGAAAAACTAGGTGATAAAATTCAGATAATGGGTGATGACATTTTTGTAACCAATGTGGAAAGACTGCAAAAAGGTATTGAAGAAAATGCTGCCAATTCTATTCTGATAAAACTTAACCAAATTGGAACACTTACGGAAACACTTGATACAATTGAATTGGCAAAAACTAATAACTATACAACGGTGATCTCTCACAGAAGCGGTGAAACTTCCGATACGATTATTGCAGATCTGGCAGTTGCAGTAAATTCCGGACAAATAAAAACAGGTTCGATCTGCAGAAGTGAAAGAATTGCTAAATATAACCAGTTGTTGCGGATTGAAGAAGAACTTGGTGAATCTGCTAAATTTATTGGGAAAGACATATTTTATAATTTGAAGTAAAGTGGATCAGTAAGATTCACAATAAGTGGTGTTTTTAAATATTCGGAATAAGGTGAATCTAGATATATAGTAGCTCGATCTGCCAGATCGAGAATAGAAACGACCAAGCTGGTCGCTTAACTTAGGAGAATTCATGAGAAAAATATTAATTCCATTATTATTTATCATTTTTCTGGCAGGCTGTTCAACAGAAGGTGATATAAAAATAATTAACCGTACTGATCACAACCTTTATTTTACGATCAAGGGAAACGATTATATTTTAGAAGGTTCTGAAACTTTTAACCCAAACATGACAATTAGCGTAAGTACCGGTAAACAGTTTTTGTTTTATAGCGAAGATTATGTGGAAGTTGATATGCATCTTGAAGGTGAAACATTTATGATGAAGGATGAGTTTTATGGACCTCCGGATTGGGTATATTATACTGAAACTACTTTGCAGGCTAAACCCAAAGAAACTCTCAAAGTTTATTGTGATCCAACCCATGCCGGAGTAAAGCTGGTAAATAATTCTGCTGAAGATATTCTTGGGCTGGCATATCGTACTGCTGGTTCAGATTCACTAAATTATATTATTCAGTCAGTAGCTTCTGGCGATTCTGCTTGGAGTAGATTAAAAGCATCTACAGATTCTGATTCAATTTCATATTCATTCATTATTGAATTTGCAAATGGTTTCATAGACAGCACAAACTATATGAACATTGATGATCTAACTGTTGATGAACAACTTAGGATAGAATTTAATAATTTTTAAAATACATCTTGTTTAAATTTTGTTTTGTTTTATTAACATTTTATTATTAAGATTAGCCAATAAATATGGTGTGAAATATAATCAAATGAAGGGATTTCTCAGGAATTATTATGAATGCCTTAGACAACGATATTAAATATTTGAAAGGCGTGGGAGAATTTCGCAGTAAATTACTAAATAAACTAAATATTTACACTATCGGTGATCTGATGGAGCATTTCCCGCGTGATTATATAAATCGTAGATCTGCTGTTAAGATACGAGATCTTA
>JAGGWC010000134.1 GCA_021157645.1 Candidatus Cloacimonadota bacterium
ATCTGGTTAGAAAATTCCTATCATGTTGCACCGCTGGATTATGATAAAGAATTGATCGCCAAGAAAAGTATTGAGTTTATAAACGTTCATTAAGGAGAATATATGGAATTATTTATTATTTTCTATCCGATTTTAATTTTCCTATTTATTATTTTAGCAATTTCGACAATGCGAAGTTCTAAACGGCTTTTAACTAAAAAACCAAAAAATCTATTCCCTATAATTTCATTGAAAAAACATCGAATGATCATCAAAGTTATTATCAAATTTGCTACTGATAATAAATATGAAATAGATCACTTTGATAGTGAAGCAGGGATAATTATATTAAGCAAACCTCTCAGTTTTTTCAGTAACGGATTCTTCTTTCCGATTTATATAACTCAGAAAAATGATAAAATTCTAATAGAGATCGGAATTGTGAGTAAAGCAGTTCAAGTAGGTCCCATCCCAAAACGTATTTTAGAAAGATGTATAAATGGTATTAAAGCTTATCTCTTTTGTGCCGAAAGTGAATGAAATATTTTGTGGAGAATTTATTGTGATGGTAGAAATATCAATATTGAGAATACCTTCTTTTAAGATTGGAGAGTATTATGCTAAATAAGATCGACCCGACCAAAACGATTGCCTGGATGAATCTGGAAGAACACTTTCAAAGAATGAAAAACATTCAAATGAAAGACTTATTCAAAAAAGATAATAAACGATTCAATAAATTCTCACTTAACTTTGAAGATATCCTTGTAGATTTTTCTAAGAATATCATTACTAATGAAACATTGGATCTGCTTTTACAGTTAGCTATAGAGATCGATTTAAAATCAGCTATTGATGATATGTTTTCAGGTGAAATGATCAATGAAACAGAAAATCGTGCTGTTCTGCATACAGCTCTTAGAAACCGTTCCAATAAACCAGTTTTATTAAAGGGAAAAGACGTAATGCCCGAAGTAAACAAAGTTCTTAAGCAGATGAAAGAATTCTCTGACAAGATTATAACAGGGCAGTGGAAAGGATTTACAGGTAAACCAATAACTGATATTATAAATATCGGAATCGGCGGTTCCGATCTGGGACCCCTAATGGTAACGGAAGCTCTTAAACCTTATAATATGGGAATTAATGTTCATTTTGTTTCTAATGTGGATGGTACTCATCTTGTAGAAACACTTAAGGAACTGAGGCAAGAAACAACACTTTTCATAATCTCATCAAAAACATTTACAACACAAGAAACTATGACAAATGCACATTCTGCACGAGAATGGTTTTTATCTCATTCGAAAGATAATGATTCTATTAAAAATCATTTCGTGGCAATTTCTACCAATAAAGAAAGTGTAGTGAAATTTGGTATCGATCCGGAAAATATGTTTGTTTTTTGGGATTGGGTAGGTGGGAGATATTCACTCTGGAGTGCAATTGGGCTTTCTATTGCCTGTACAATTGGATTTGAGAATTTTGAAGAGTTATTAGATGGTGCTTATGCCATGGACAATCATTTCAGGGCAACTTCTTTTAAAGAAAATATTCCTGTTATTCTTGCAATCATCGGCATCTGGTATAATAATTTTTTTGGTGCAGAAAGCGAAGCGATATTGCCCTACGATCAATATCTCCATAGATTTCCAGCATACTTGCAGCAAGGAAATATGGAAAGTAATGGCAAATATGTTGATCGTGCCGGAAAATTAGTGAATTATCAAACTGGTCCGATTATTTGGGGAGAACCCGGAACAAACGGACAGCATGCTTTTTATCAACTGATTCATCAGGGAACCAAAATTATACCCTGTGATTTTCTGGCTCCTGCAATTTCCCATAATCCCGTTGGAGATCATCATCAGAAATTACTTTCAAATTTCTTCGCTCAAACCGAAGCATTAATGAACGGTAAAACAGATAATGAAGTAATTTCCGAATTGAAAAAGGAAGGAAAGACAGAAGAGCAAATAAATGCACTTTTTCCTTATAAAGTTTTTAAAGGGAATAAGCCGACAAATTCAATTCTTTTTAAAATACTAACTCCCAGAACTTTGGGAAGTCTTATAGCAATGTATGAACACAAGATTTTCACACAGGGAATTATCTGGAATATTTTCAGTTTCGATCAATGGGGAGTGGAATTGGGAAAACAGCTTGCTAAAAAGATATTACCTGAATTGAATTCTTCAAAATCAATAACTTCCCATGATGCATCAACAAACAATTTAATAAATAGATATAAGAAATTGAGAGGACATTCTTCCAAAAAAGGGGTTTTAAATTTAGAACAAATTAATATTCCAATAGCTCCTATTGAAGATGATTTAGATCCAATGAATTTCACAGAGATGCATTATCAGATATTAAAAACTTGTTCTGTTAAAAATGTTTCCATAAAAGAAATCGCGGATAAATTAGGGAGAAAAGGAAAGTCAGGAAACTTCAAACGTGCAATAGCTCTGCTTAAAACACACAAATTAATTGCATTTAAATTCCCAAATAAACCCGGAAGCTCATATCAAAAATATCAAATTACAGAATCGGGATTAGATATGATAAAAATGCTTGAGGAAACTGAGCAAAAATTAATGGATAATGTTCTGGTGATAAAAGGCGATATTACAAAAATAGAGGTAGATGCTATCGTGAATGCTGCAAATACAACACTTTTAGGCGGTGGAGGTGTGGATGGTGCAATTCACAATGCAGCAGGTGAAGAACTGTTAAGAGAATGCAGAAAACTGGGTGGTTGTGCCATAGGAAAAGCGAAGATCACAAAAGGTTATAACCTTCCAGCTAAATATGTTATCCACACTGTCGGACCTGTTTGGCATGGCGGAAAAACTAAAGAGAATTACCTACTGAGAAATTGTTATAGGAATTCATTAGATATTGCCAGACATAATGGGATAGATTCAATTGCTTTTCCTGCGATCAGCTGTGGAGTATACAGATTCCCAGTAGAAAGAGCAGCCAAAATTGCCCTAACAGAAGTTCGGAAATATATGAAAGAATATTCCGAGATTAAGAAGGTGGTTTTCGTCTGTTTTCATAATGAAACATATCAAGCTTATCAAAAGATAATGGAAAAGTAAATTTAATTATTTTGGAAAATGAAATAAATTGTCACACTG
>JAGGWC010000046.1 GCA_021157645.1 Candidatus Cloacimonadota bacterium
CGTGGAGTTACCGTGCAGACCAAGCTCCTGATTTTAATCATATCATCCAGCTTGCCGGTGAATATTCATCTTCTTCCGGTTATGCTAATATGGAATATGGTCAGGGATGTACAGGGATGTATGCTATAAATGGTAGTACTAAAGATACAAATTACGGTATGATGGGAGCTATCAGCTGGTCGATGGAAATTTCTTACCAAAAACACCCCAGCACAAACATGATTATGACTTACTATAATTATAATAAACCTGCTATGCTCAGCATGATCGAACATTCCGGTTATGGTCTGGAAGGTATTGTAACAGATGCAAACACCGGTGATCCGATTACTGCAGCAATTTTTGTTGATGATTATTTTCCAACTTATACTGATGTTAATGTTGGAGATTATCACAAATATGTACTTCCTGGAACTTATGATATTACGGTAGTAGCCAATGGTTATGAAACACAAACAATAACCGGAGTTGTGGTTACGACAGGAAATGCAACTTCCACAGATTTTCAGCTTCAATCGGAAACTGGACATTATATTTATAAAGTTTCAGCTTCCCAGATACCCGATAATAATACAGCCGATGAAGGTGATACACCTGCTGTTATTGGAGCACCTGATAATAGGAATTACTCTATTGGGAAAAATGGCTGGATTATTGTAGATATGCAGTATCCTATTTCTGATGGAGCTGGTAATGACTTGATTGTTCATGAGGGTGATACTTCTGCAGAAAATTATTCAGTATTTGCTGGAGAGACAATTGATGGACCTTGGATGTCACTGGGTGATGGAAACGGAACAACAGAATTTGATTTAGCAAATGGGAATCTATTTGAAGCTCAGTTTATAAAGATAGTTGATGATGGAGATGGTGTTCAAACTGCACCTGATGCAGGATTTGATCTGGATGCTGTTGAAGCAATTAGTGATGTTGGTGGAGTTTATATTGCTTTTCTTGGCTTTGAATTAGATGAGATAGTTGGGAATAATAACGGTTATGTAGATCCGGGAGAAACTATCAATATGTTGATAACAATTCGCAATAATGGTGACCAGCTTGCCGAAAATGTAGAAGGTTTACTTACCACAAATTCAGGTTATGTAACGATGAATAACGATGATGTTTTATTTGGAAATATAACACCCGGGCAAGAAGCTTCCGGTATCTTCACTTTTGTTGTTGATATTGCTACTCCGATTGGTGAGCTTCTTACGTTTAACATGGAAATTATAGCTAATGCCGGAACTTATACAACGAATTTTAATATTGCCTGCATGGTGGGAATTGCCATTGAAGACTTTGAAACAAATAATTTTCAAAGTTTTGATTGGGAATTTGGCGGGAATGCAGACTGGATAATATCAACTGACTCTTATGAAGGTTCATATAGTGCGAAATCCGGAACGATCTCTCATAATCAATCAACATCACTAATACTCATAGTTGAAGTAATAGCAGATGGAGACATTAGTTTTTTTAGAAAAGTTTCTTCGGAAAGTAATTGGGATTTCTTTAGATTCTATATTGATAGTACACAACTTGGTTCATGGAGTGGTAGCAGTGGTTGGGTTGAAGAATCATATCCGGTAACTGCGGGAATTCATACTTTCAAATGGGAATATACAAAAGATGCTAATACTTCAAGTGGCTCAGATTGCGGATGGGTAGATTATATTGTGTTCCCACCAATAAGTATTGAAGGAGATATGGGATCAGTTCAAGGTATAGTAACCGATGTTAATTCTGGCTTACCGATCGAAGGTGCTGATATTGCTGGAATGGCATTCAGTGGTGTTGATGGAAGTTATACATTTGATATAATTCCAGGAACATACAATTTCACTTGTACTGCAGATGATTATTACGACCTAACAATGGAAGATGTGGTGGTTGAAGAAAACCTGACAACAGATCTTAATTTTGCAATGGTTCCACTTCCTCCTCTGAATCCACCTGTAAATGTGGATGCAGTTATTGAAAACTACAACGATGTTGTTATAACCTGGGATATTCCAACTACAGAAAGTTCTAATAATAATACAATCGGTAGGATTGCCAAAAATAATTTACCTGAAATTCTTAGAACAAAAAATACAAATACTTACAACACACGTGATCTGATTGGATACAAAGTATATTGTGATGGAGTTGAAATTATAGAGATAACAGATCCGTCACTTTTGACTTATACAGATGAATCTTTAGATGCAGGTGATTATGAATTTTACGTAACAGCTGTTTATGATGAAGGAGAATCTATACCTTCTAATATTGAATCTATTACAATAACATTGCCTGCTCCTCAGAACACGCAGGCTGTAAGTCAGGAAGAGAATATCTTTGTAACTTGGGATGAACCTGCGGGCAGGTCACTTTCTTATTATAAAGTATATCGAAACCTTGTGATGATAGCAGATAATATCATGGAAGTTTCTTATTTGGATTCTGATGTACCGAACGGAACTTATACTTACAACGTCAGGGCAATTTATAGTGGTGGTTATCAATCTGCTCTATCACCAGATGCAATTATAGAACACTTTCATACTAATGCTGATGGATTGTCTGTCCAAGCGGTTACTGAACTTTCAGAAATTTATCCCAATCCTTTCAATCCACGTACAACAATTTCTTTCAGCTTAGAGTTAGATGCCAGAGTTAATATTTCAATTTTCAATATTAAGGGGCAGAAAGTGCAGACTTTAGTAGATGAAAAACTTAATGCAGGCTATCATCAAATAGTATGGAAAGGAAAAGATGAACATGGAAAGCAAGTTTCCAGTGGTGTCTATTTTGTTATCATGGATTCCAAAGATGAAGGGATTGATTATACAAGCGTGAAAAAAATAATACTATTAAAATAATTGGAGGAAATAATGAAAAAATTCTTAGGTTTAGTTGTATTTTTAGTGTTCGTATGTAGTATGAGTGCAATAGATTGGATAGCATTTGATTCCAGTTTTGAAAGAGAACTACAAGTTAATGTAGTGGAATCTGATAATAACAGTATTATTTTAGATATTAACATTCCAGGAATGTATCTTCAAAATATTACAGAAAATGGACAGGTTTATCAGAAAATTGAAATGATAGAAGGTAGAACGACTCATGATGTGGGTTTCCCTGAACTTCCCATGATCACCAGAATAATTGGTATCCCTGATAATAAGGATGTTAGAGTCAAAGTGTTAAATGCTTCCACAATTAAATTTAACGATTATAATATTTATCCACTGCAAACACCCAAGAAAGATGATGTTTCCAGTAATCAAGAATTTGTATTTGATCAAGAATTTTATCTATCTAAAGAAACATATCCCCAGGATAATGCTTTTATAGATAATGTAGGAATTTGGCGTGATGTTAAAATCGGAGGTTTCCATTTTATTCCATTTAATTTTAATGCAGGGACTAAAACTTTAGAAGTTACTACAAGTGCCAGAATTGAAATTGAATTTAATGGATTTGATGATCAAAATAAATTGAATAAAGATAAAAAAATTACACCCGATTTTTATAATATGTATAATTCTGCTTTGATCAATTTCTCTTCAATGGGATATGAGATCGAATACAATCGTGAGGTTAATATAAAATATTTAATTGTTACAAATACAACTGCATTAACCAGTATTCAACCATTTGTTGATTTAAAAAATCAGCAGGGAATGCCTGTAGAAGTTAGAATTCTTGAAGCAGGATTTGAAACTGCAATACAGATCAAAGACTATATTACTCAACTTTATAATTCGGATGATCTGGAGTATGTGCTAATGGTTGGTGATGCTTTTCCATACGGTTCTGGTGGACCTGATAATGTGCCAATGTATCTTTGGTCGGGTGGAGGTGAGTCATCATGGTCAGATTCATGGTATTCTTGTATGGACGGGAACACAGATTATTATGCTGATATCGCTATTGGCAGGATCACTTATGATAACATAACCGAACTTGATCACCAAATTCAGAAATTAATGGATTTTTATCAAACTCCCGATCAAACAACAAACTGGGGTGAAAACAGCATCTTGGTAGCACATTCCCAGGAATATCCTCTCAAATATACTCAGTGTAAGCAGCAGATAATGGATTTTCCTTATGCCATTCAAACTCCCATCTTTACACAATGTTATGGCGGAGCCGGAGCTACAAATCAAGATATAATTGACTGGGTAAATGATACTTCCGGTGGTATATTCAATTATCGTGGTCACGGTAGTGCAACAGAATTATGGCAATGGGGTTCTACAGGAAGTTTTACCGCAACCCATGTAAATCAGCTCACAAATAATAACAGAAATTTTGTCATGTTCGATGTTTGCTGTGATAATATGGATATAGTGGGGTATGCTGGTAATTGCTTAGCAGAATCTTTTATGAAGGCAGATGAAGCTGCTATCGCTATCAATGGAGCAATCAATCCTTCTTACACTGTTCCGAATCATGATTACGATAAAGAATCCTATAAAGCTATATTTGATCAAGGTATTATTAATATCGGATATATCACAAATTATGCTAATGTGTTTGTAGTAAATCTGCATGGAAGTATTGGAATTGCGAATGTTCTCACATATCTTTGGTTAGGAGATAGTTCCATAAAACCATGGACACTACAGATAGAAGAGTTATCGGTTACTCACGATAATCAGTTGTTCCTGGGAGTTTCCACTTTCGAAGTTTCTGTAATGGGAAATGGCAGTCCTTTAGAAAATGCCAATGTATGTATTAGTAATGATGATGGTACAATTTATGCCTATGGTTTTACTGATAGCAATGGTTATGTGGAAATTCAATTTGATGAACCGGTACAAGATCCTGGTACTGCTTATGTAACTGTTACTTCTCATAATTTCATAACTTATCAGCAGGATATTCCAGTTATTCCTCTTGATGGTCCTTATATTATATTTGAAAGTTATGTAGTTGATGATACATCTGTTGGTAATGGTAATGGAACTCTTGAAAATGGAGAGATCGTAGACCTTGATATGAGTATAGAGAATTTAGGTACTGAGCAGGGAACAGATGTTATAGTAACCATAACAACAGAAGATCCTTATATAACAGTTGTTGATGGAACTGAGAATTTTGGTAATGTTGCAGCTGAATCTATTGTAACAGTTACAGGTGCATTCACAATTGAAGCAGCTGGAGATATGCCTGATAGCCACATGATCTATTTTGAATTGGAAGCAGTAGCAGAAGATACATGGATCAGTAATTTTTCATTAGAAGCTTTTGCACCAATGTTCCCACCAGAAAATTTAACATCCGAGATCCAGAATTATAATGATGTAGTACTTACATGGGAACAACCAAGCTGTACAGATATGACAAGAGATCTTTTAGGTTATAAGATCTACAAAGATGGTTTAGAGATAACTGAGATCAACGATCCTGCTATTATCACCTACACAGATGCCATATTACCTGCAGGCATTTATGAATATAATGTTACTGCCTTGTTCCATGTTGGAGAATCAGATCCTTCTAATATAGAAACCGTAACCTTAATCCTTCCTGTACCTCAAAATCCGGAAGCTGCAACTCAATATGCAAATATTATTATAAGCTGGGATGAGCTTGCAGACAGGTCGTTTTCCCATTATAAAGTATATCGTAATCTATCTATGATCGCAGATAATATAATGGAAAACTCTTATATTGATCCTGATGTACCGAATGGAACTTATTCCTACAATGTAAGAGCAGTATATAGTGGCGGTTATCAATCTGCCCTATCAACAGATGCAGTTATAGAACATGTTCAAACAAATATTGATGAGATAATTGTTCCCGTGAAAACAGAACTAACAGGCAATTATCCTAATCCATTCAATCCAACAACAACTATTAGTTTTTCAATCAATGAAACAAGCCATGTATTAATCAACATTTATAACATGAAAGGTCAACTTATAAAGTCGCTTGTGAATGAAGATCTTAAAGTTGCATATTATGATATTGTGTGGAATGGTAAAGATAATAGTGATAAGTCAGTTTCAAGTGGTATATATTTCTATAAAATGAAAACAGATAACCATGAAGAAACTAAAAAGATGATATTAATGAAATAATAAGAGATAATAATAGGGGAAAGCTTAATAGCTTTCCCCTTTTTTATATGCAGTATTAAAATTCATACTCCACACCAAGAATTGGTAAAAACGTCCATTGGTAAACTTCATCAACCGTTTGATCTGTATCGTTCCAATAATATTCAGCGATATTTTTCTGAGCATAAGCATTCCACACACTGAAATAGATTACAAGGTTGGTCTTATTGAAAAAAAATCTTTTATCTATACGCACATTCAATGAATGATAGTCAGGATAACGCTTAGCATTGATCTTGCTTTCATCCAATACTGCCTGATGATATTCCTCTGATAGTTGTACATCGATTGGTGTGTAAGGAACACCACCGGCATAGATCCATCGCATACTCATTTCCAATCCAGCAGTTGGTTTGTAGCCACCTTCGATACTAATAATAAGCTGATTGTCATAGCTTCTATCGCGCCAGATGCCATCGTAACTTTTATAGCGGGAACGAAAATAAGTTGCACTCGCCAATCCGTAAACTCTCTCTGCTAATTTCTTCTGTAAAATTATTTCGACTCCACGGCTTAAAGCTTGCCCATTATCCTGCAGGGATTCATAATAATTAAAGAAATTATCATCTATTACAAATAATCCTGGTTGGTTAGGATCAACAGGGAAATTGCTGTAGTCTTTTTGATATGCTTCGATAACCAATCTTGTATCCTTAGATATTAGATGCTCCATTCCAACAATATAGTGAACAGCATAAGGATCTTTCAACTCTTTATTGCTTTCACTTTGAGACATAAGTAATATTGGAAGATTTTGATAGAAGATCCCCATTGATCCATTCAACGAAGTTTTCTTATTAAACTTATATTTGAAGGAGAATCGGGGAGAAATTGTCACATTTTCATTCATAGAAAAATAGTCTGCTCTTAAACCTAACACAGTAGAAAATTTTGATGATAGATTACAATTAAGACTTATAAATCCGCCCAATTTCTCAGCTCTTATCTCTTCTTTCATGATTAATTTGGGAATTGTATCGCCAAGAGCATTTGTTGTTTCTGCCAGATAGTTGTCATAATCATGTCTTAAATGTTTGGCATCAATTCCAAAATCTATGCTTAACTTCTCAGAGAATCGTTTAAAGTTAACATTTCTAAACTTAAATTCCTGCTCATTAGTTCTATTTTTTATATC
>JAGGWC010000118.1 GCA_021157645.1 Candidatus Cloacimonadota bacterium
CCATATTTCTTATTAAATACTATAATTCAAATATTGTATATAATAGAAAAGGAATGATTGTTTACAAAGGGATTCCGATTCCATATTTTGATATCATGATATTCCCTGATGGTACATTTAGACTGGTAGATAAGAAAATCTATTTTAATCAGAAAGATAAAGTTAATAGAATTTTTAAGTATGCTAATGATATTCTTCTAATTGGAAGTGGTGAAAATGGGGAAGGTGGAATGGGATTTATTGATGAACAAAGAGAAACCCAGTTTATATTTAATTCACAGAAGAAACTTCCTTTACAGGTTATTGTTCTAAAAACTCCAAATGCGTGTAAAGAATTCAACCTATTAAAAAATAAAGGTTATGATGTAATGTTCATCATTCATAATTGATTAGAATATAGGTATTTTGAAATGAAAAAAATATATAAGTTTGAAGATAAGTTCATACGATTTTTATTAATTTTGATTTGGTTCATTCTTATTAGTTTTGGATATATTTCTATAATAAAACCTGCTTGGCTTATAAATTTATCAGAAACCGGTAAAAGCATGGAGGCGCAACAAAGTATTAATAAAGCATATGAAGCTTTAAAAAATGAAAACTACAAAATGGCAGTGCAATCATATAAGAAGGCTCTTGAGATTCAACCAAAAATGGAAGGAGCACAGATAGGATTGGGTGTTACTTATTCTAAAATAGGAGTGTATAATAAAGCGATCTCAATTTTTAAAAACCTTCTTAAAGATAAACCGAAAAATCCATATGCAATATATTATAATTTAGCAGAAATTCATGAGAAAACAGGAAAAATTGAAAAAGCAGTAAAATATTATATAAAATCAGCAGAAAGTGCTCCAAGTGCATTTTATCCATATGGTAAGATCGGGCAAATATATTTAAATAGAAAAAAATGGGATGATGCAATTTTTTATTATAAAAAAGCAATTGAGAATAAACTGGATATTAAAACATCATATTTGAGTATGCTGAAAAGTAGCTTATATGAATATAGCGATCCAGAAATCATAGAAAAATTAAATGAAATACTTGCATGTGGTTTCCCTCCAGAGTTTCAGGAACGTTATTACTCAGAGAGATTCCAAAAAGTGCTTAGTGAAGATAAAAATCTTGCAAATATTAATAATGATATAGGATTTGCTTATGCTATGAAAGGTGAGATGGATATAGCGATTATATATTTTCGTAAATCAATAAAGATCTGGCCGGAATCTGAGAGAGCAAAACAGGATTTGAAAACTGCTCTTGAAATTCAAGATGAGAATCAGATTAAAGTAAGATAGAAAGAGGAAAAATACACTGGAGGAAGCATGAAGGTTAAACATTACTCTGATATACTATTAGAAGAAGTTACAATGGAGGGATCCAGAAAAGCGAAGATCCGCTGGCTTATTTCAGAAAAAGATAAAGCACCAAATTTTGCAATGCGCATGTTTGAAGTTGAACCCGGTGGTTTCACTCCTTATCATTCCCATAGTTGGGAACATGAAAATTTTATTGTTGAAGGAAATGGAGCGCTGGTTACAGAAGATGGTGAATTGCCGTTTAAACCGGGAGATGTAATTTTTGTTGATCCACACATGAAACATAATTATAAAAACACAGGTGAAACAACACTAAAATTTCTTTGTCTAATCCCACTGGGAAAACCGGCAAAAAAAGTTAAAAAAAATATAAATCCTTTTGCTGCCGGGAAAGCTAATAATTGTTAGTGAGCAATTTCAGCCTATTAAAAATAATATAAAAGGAGATAAAAAAAATGGAAAAGAAATTCTTTAAAGATCTTGTAATGGCACCGAGTCCCTCAGGATTTGAACAACCAGCACAAGAAGTGTACAGAAATTTTGTGAGAGAATATGCAGATAAAGTTACAACCGACGTTCATGGGAACGTGATCGCACTTAAAAAAGGTACAGGTAAACTTCGTTTTATGGTGTCAGGTCATGCTGATGAGGTTGGCCTTATGGTAAATTATATTGATGATAAAGGCTTTATCAGGTTTACATCTATTGGTGGTGTAGATGCAACATTGCTTCCAGGGCTTCGTGTGAATATATATCACAACAAAAAAGCTGTTCGCGGTATTGTTGGTAGGAAACCAATTCATTTGATGAGTCCTGAAGACAGAAAAAGTACACCAAAAATGTCTGATTTGTGGATCGATATTGGAGCAAAAGACAAAAAAGCTGCTGAGAAAAGAGTATGTGTTGGTGATCATGTAACATATTCTCCCGGATTAGAAATTCTTTCTGGAAGTATAATTACAACAAAAGCTACAGATAATAAAGCTGGGGTATACATTGTTGGATGTCTTCTAAAAGAACTTGCAGGAGAAAAAATTGTTGCGAATGTCTATTCTGTTTCTTCCGTTCAAGAAGAAGTAGGTCTTCGCGGTGCAAAAACAAGTGCTTTTGGAATAGATCCTCACGTTGGAATTGCTATTGATGTTACTCACGCAACCGATTATCCAGGAATGAACAAAAATCAATTAGGTGATGTTGCATTGGAAAAAGGACCAACTATTTCTGTAGGTGCAAATATTAATCCAAAGGTATTTGAACTTCTTAAAAAAGCTGGAAATAATGTTAAAGTTAAATATCAGATAGAAGCAGCACCACGTGGAACAGGAACCGATGCAAATGCAATTCAAGTGACAAGAGCAGGTGTAGCTGCAGGACTCATTAGTATTCCAAATAGATATATGCATACTCCAAACGAAGTTATATCTTTTAAAGATCTTAATGGAGCTGTTAAATTACTGGCAGAATTTGTGCGGTTGATCGACGATAGTACAGATTTTATTCCCAAAGTATAGATTATGTTATCTTGAGCAGAGACGAATGATTGCAATTATATTATTCATCTTTGCTCATCAAGACAGCATTTAATAATTTTCTCTTTATAATAGACATAAGAGGTAAAATGATAACTGTAAATAACCTGACAAAAATATTTAAACAACAAAATGGGGAAGATCTCTATGCGGTTAATGATCTTTCCTTCACTGCTGGTAAAGGTGAGATTGTTGTGCTTTTAGGAGTGAACGGAGCGGGTAAAACAACCGCGATGAGAATGCTTTCTACAGTATTGCAACCAACTAGTGGATATGCAACTCTCGAAGGTTATAGCCTTAAAAGTGATCCCCAAAATGTAAGAGCAAATCTTGGTTTTCTTTCAGGAGATACTGGTCTTTATGCTAGACTTACTGCACGCGAGACAATTACATATTTTGCACGGTTGTACGATGTCCCTGAAAACAAGATCAATACAAGGATTAATGAAATGGCGGATCTTTTGGATATGCATGAATTTTTGGATAAAAAGATAGATTTTCTATCAACAGGAATGAAGCAGAAAGTATCTATTGCACGTTCAATTATTCATGACCCTCCGATAATGATTTTTGATGAACCAACAGCCGGACTCGATATTCTAACTGCAAAAAATATAATTTCCTTCATCCATAAATGTAAAGAAGATGGGAAATGTGTTCTATTCTCAACTCACATTATGCGCGAAGCTGAACGAATTGCAGATAAAATTATTATGATCCATCAAGGAAAAGTTTTGACTCAAGGTAGCTGGGAAGATTTTAAATCAGATACAGGTCTGCACGATCTCGATGACATCTTTATTCATTATGTAAATAGCATTACAAGAGAGGATGTATGAATTTTAAAAAAATTATAATAATATATAAAAAAGAGATGCTTGATCTTGTTCGTGATAGAAGAACCATAATTACTTCCTTCATACTTCCTATAATACTTTATCCACTTCTAATGATTGGTTTTTCTTCAATGATGTCACGTCAGGAAATGAAACTTGAACAACAGGGAATTGTCATATATCTTAATGATATGGTTCATGATGAATCTTCAAATGAATTGAAAGAATCACTTTCTCATATTGACAATATCCAAATCATGGACGAAGCAATTGTTTATAATGAGAGTACATATCTTGATTTGCTTCAAGATAAATCTATTCAAGCACTTATCAGTATTGAGGACAGCCTCTCTTTTTCAGGGTATAGGATTTTCAATATTACATGTTTCTATGATGAAACTTCTGAGAAAAGCTCTATGGCTTACAGCAAGATCAGAGATAATTTTCATGAAATTGAAGAAGTTCTTATCAGCAAGAGATTAGAAAAGATTAAAATAAATGCGGAAATATTAAATGCTGTTGAGATCAAAAAAGAAAATATTGCACCTCCTGAGCAAATGATTGGTTTTATTGTTGGGAAATTCCTGCCTTATCTTTTAATTATTCTTACTATAAGTGGAGCTTCTGTAATTGCATCTGATCTAATTGCAGGGGAGAAAGAACGTAAAACTCTTGAAACAATTCTTGTAAGTGCTGCTAGAAGAGATGAACTGGTAATTGGTAAATATCTTACAATAATTACAATTTCAATCATTACTGTTCTCTTAAATTTATTGAGTATGTATCTATCTTTCCGACATATATTTGTGCAGTTGGGAACAAGCATTGGTGACTTCCAATTGCCACTAGGTAATTTTGCACTTATTCTATTATTGATGCTTCCATTAATAACTTTATTTTCAGCCATCTTACTTTCAATTTCAACTTATTCCAGAAATATTAAAGAAGCACAGAGTTACCAAATGCCACTACTCTTTGGAGCAATAATGCTGTCAATGGTCAGTTTCCTACCTGGATTTGAATTAAACCTGGGATTTTCTCTTATTCCTATTGTTAATTTTTCTTTGATGATGCGCGATATAATGTTGAATAATTATCAGTTAAATTATCTAATCATAATAATTGGATCCACACTGGTTCTTGATGTTATCACGGTATATATTTCAATTAGATTATTTCACAGTGAAAAAGTTTTGTTTAGGACAGTAGAAGAAAAATCTCTGAAATTCTGGGGTAAAAGCAAGAGAGATGTTCTAAATTTACAGTTTATTATGGTATATTTTGTGATAATGATAATTGCTCTTTATTATATCGGCGGAAGTTGGCAGTTAAAGGA